>JANYGY010000189.1 GCA_025362255.1 Planctomycetales bacterium | reverse complement strand
CTTGAAGCGGATCCTGGTTGAACGCCATGGGGCATTTCCGCTGTTCAATTTCTGGGGGCCGTTGGCGAACATCCGGGCCAGTCGGTGGATCGCCGATTCTTTCGTCACTGCCTTTGAAGAGACCCGCCCGCAGCTGGCGTTGTGCTATTTGCCGCATCTGGATTACGACCTTCAACGTTGGGGACCGACGGGTGGCCATCTCGCGCAGAATCTGCGCGATCTGGATGCCTGCGCTGGCACCGTGATTGCCTGCGCCCAGCGGCATGGCGTGCCCATTATGGTCGTCAGCGAATATGGGATCGCGGCGGTTGAACGCGGCGTCTTCATCAATCGCGCCTTGCGCGAAGCCGGCTTGCTGGCGATCAGCAGCAACGCCGCGGGTGAGCTGCTGGATCCTGGCAGCAGTCGCGCGTTTGCGGTGTGCGATCACCAGCTGGCGCATGTCTATGTGCGCGAGCCGGCGGATCTGGCGACGGTGCGGACGGTGCTCAACCGCCTCGACGGGATCGACCGCACGTATGCGCTGGACGAGCGCCGCGAGCTGGGCTTGGATCATCAACGCTCCGGCGAGATCATTGCCGTGAGTGCGCCGCAACGGTGGTTCGCCTACGATTATTGGCTCCAGGACAGTCGCAAACCGGACTTCGCGCAGGCGGTCGAAATCCATAAAAAGCCCGGTTACGATCCGCGCGAGCTGCTTTTCGACGTGCATGGCGGCAAACGTCGGGCGGGTCTCGCGCTGTTGCGTAAAAAGCTCGGCCTGCGCTATCTGCTGAATCCATGCACGCTCGATGACACCCTGGTACGCGGCAGCCATGGCCGATTGCCGGTGGATCCGCTCGATGGTCCGGTGGTCATCGGGCCGCGCGCTTGGCAGCGCGACACGTGGCAACAGACGGACATTGCCGGAGTCATCGCTGGCTCATTAGCATCAGTTTCCTGAGCTTGCCTGACGCATGCCCGAACATTAAGCCTGTAGGTGCTGTCTGGTGTGTGCGTTGAACCATCCTGTTATCGGATCGTTCACTCCCTCCACCGAACCCAGCGGAGGTCTTCATGTCGGCTGCTCCCGCTCCTGTTACTGCCCCTGTTACTGCTCCTGTCTCTACCTCTGGGCCTGCTCCAGCCTCCACCCCAGCTCGCGCGCCAACCTCTCCTGAACTGGCCCGCGCCTGTGCCGTCGGAGCGGCCCTCAAGCAGGCCTTGAGCGCGCGCATCGTCGGCCAGGAATCTACGATCAATGCGGTGCTTGCAGCGGTGCTCGCCAACGGTCACACCCTGTTGATCGGCCCGCCCGGGGTGGCCAAGACGTTGCTGGTGCGAACCCTTTCCGAAGCGCTCGACTGGTCCTTCAAACGGATTCAGTTCACTCCTGATCTGCTGCCCGCCGACATCACCGGCACCGAGGTCCTGCGCGAAGACCGCGCCACCGGCACGCGTGATCTGGCCTTTGTCGCGGGCCCGGTTTTCGCCCACGTGCTGCTCGCCGATGAAATCAATCGCGCGACGCCGAAAACCCAATCAGCCCTGCTCGAAGCGATGCAGGAACGCAGCGTCACCGCCGGCGGCAAGACCCACCTGCTGCCCCAGCCTTTCCTGGTGCTGGCGACCGAGAATCCGGTTGAACAAGAAGGCACCTATCGCCTGCCCGAAGCCCAGCTCGATCGGTTTCTGTTGGCCATCGATGTCGGCTATCCGGACCTCGCGCAGGAAAAGGCGATCGCCTTGCTGCCGCCTACTGCCGCTGCTCCGGCGGTGCCTCGGGTCGCGGTAACGCCCGCTGAAATGCTCGCATTGCAGGCGGCGGTCGCCTCGCTGCCGGTGGCCGCGGTGGCAGTCGATTACGCCGTCGCCCTGACCCGGGCGACCCGTCCGCAAGGCGCCGGCGCCTCGACCTGGGCACGTGAGAACCTGCGTTGGGGCTGCGGCCCGCGCGCGACTCAACATCTGATCGCCGCGGCCCGCGCGCATGCCGTGCTCAATGGCGCCACCGCGGTTGATCCGTCGCACATCCGGGCGATGGCGCCGCTGGTCCTCGCTCATCGCCTGGTGCCGACTTTCAGCGCCGCTGGCAAAGGCTTGAGCGGGGCGCATCTGATCGCGCAGCTGCTCGGCACGATCAAGGTCTGACGATGTCACGCAGGTCGCTGTCGGCGCAATCTCAGCGTCCGAGTCTGGCTCGCGCTTCTTTTGCTCGCAAGGCGGGACGCTGGCTCAGCTCGCTGAACCGTTTCAGTCCACCGTCAACGGTCGCCGCTTCCGGGAAGGGGCCGTCGTTGATGGGTGACGGCGTGCCGCAGCGCTTGAATCGAAGCCAGATTCCGCAGCTCGCCCGCGGCCAAGGCCTGGAGTTGGCCGCCCGCCAAGCGGTCGATGGGCTTTACGCCGGGCGCCATCGATCGCCGCGCGTGGGTTCGTCGCTCGATTTTGCCGATCATCGGCCGTATCAGGACGGCGATGAACTGCGTTCGATCGATTGGAAGGCCTACGCGCGCACTGATCGGCTGATGGTGCGGCGCTGGCACGATGATCGTCAGTTGCCGATCGCGCTGCTCCTCGACACCTCGGGCAGCATGGCCTATGGCGCGCCGGCAAAGGGCGAGATCGCACGGATGACGGCGGCGATCCTTGGCCTGCTGGCCTTCGATCAGGGCGACAAGGTTCGGGTGTTCCTCAGCGGCAAGGTCGCGCGGGTCGAGCCCACCATGCCTGAGCAATTGTGCGAAGCGCTGTGTTCTGTCGCCGATGTCGGAGACGCCGCCGCGGCGCACCTGCTGGACTTGGCGACCGAACGCCTCGCGCAACGGCACGTGGTGATTCTGCTCAGCGATCTGCTCGATGATCCGGCGACCCTGATCACCGCCGCCGCCGCGTTGACCGCCCGCGGTCATGAGCTGGCGTGCCTGCAGATCCTCGACCGCAGCGAAATCACCCTGCCGCGTCAGTGGGGGCCGACGCGCTTCACCGATCCCGAAGGGCGAACCAGTGCGCTTGAGGGCGACGCGAACGACCTGGCCGATGCGTACGGCGATGCCCTGGCTGCCCACCAGGAGCGCCTCGCCAATGCGTGCGCCGGCTTGCACGCGGATCACCGTTTGCTGCCCACCGATGAAAACCTCAGCGACACGCTCGGCGCGTGGTTGGCCGGGCGCATGCTCAGCCGGCGTGGAGCTGGCCGATGATCGCCTGGCTCGCCCCGGTCGGCGGTTTGGCCGTACTCGCGGGTGTACCGCTGGCGATCCATCTGCTTAGTCGGCAAAGCCGTCGCGAACGGCCATTTCCGGCGTTGGCGCTGCTGTTTCGCGCCAGTGGTGGCCGGGCGCGGATCAGCGCATTACGTGAACGCCTCGCCATGATGGCGCGCATCCTGGCCTTGATCGCCCTGCTGCTCGCCGCCAGCGCGCCGGTGCTGCGCACGACCTGGAGCACTCCGGGTGCGCCGGTGGTGGTGGTCATCGATGCCTCGGCCTCGATGCGCCAGCGGGTCAACGCCGCGTCAGCCTGGACGGCGGCGATCGGCACCGCCGGCCGTCTCGCCGACGAACTGGCGCCACGTCCGCTGCAGCTGCTGGTCGCCGGCGTGCCGCTGCGACGCAGTGCGCCCAAGCCTGAATCCGATCGCGGCAGCGTACGCGCGCTGCTCGCCGACGCCCAGCCAGGCTGGGGCGCAGGAAGCCTCGAGACCGCGATCGCAGCCGCGATCACCACGCTTAATAATCGCGGGGATTTGTATGTGATCACGGATGGCAGCCGCAACGCGTTGGCGGGCGTCGATGCCACCGCGTTGCCCAGCGGCATCGCCTGGCATCAGATTTCGGTTTGCGACGGATCGCTTGGTAACGCCAATTACGCGGTGCGCGCGATCGCCGTCGAGCCGGGCAGTGGCCGGGTCGGCCAGCCGCTGAACGTCCGCGCCGAAGTCGCGAATTTTTCCAACACGACCGCTGAGCTGACCGTGCGCCTGGACTTGGGCGGCGACGCGCGCGAACAGCACCTGAGCATTGCCCCTGGCAGCAGCGCCAGTTTTGCCCGTGCATTCACGCCCACCGTCGCTGGCCGGCTCGACCTCGACGCGGCGATCGTGGCCCGTGATGGCAGTGCGCTCGGCACCAGCGATGCCCTGCCCGAAGACGACCGCCGCTGCGGCACGGTGACGGTCGTCGCTGGCGAACCCTTGCGATTGTACACTGATGCCGATCAGCGCGATCAGGTCGGCGTCGCGCGGCCATTGCTCGCTGCCGCGCGCGCTGCGGGCTTGCTGGTCACGGTGCGCCCGGGCAGCTCGATTGCCGGCGATCTGCGCGACAGCGATGGCAGCATGCTGGTGATCACTGCCGGTCTGGCGGGCGGTTCGCCCACCACCGAAACAGGCACCGCCCTGCTCGAACATCTGCGCCACGGTGGTGTGTGGATGCAGGTCACGGCTTCTGACGCCGATGCGCGTCTGACTGCTGCCGGCATTGATCCCCCGGCAAAACCTGGGGCCCTGGTCGACCTCAGCAGCAAACCGCGCGGCCTGCTGCTGGGTGCACGCAAACTCGATCATCCGCTGACCGCTGGCCTGCTCGGTCGCGAACCGTTGCTCGCCCGGCTCGAAGCCTGGCGCTATCGGCCGGCCCCTCCGCAACCGGGCAGCACCGTGCTGCTCGGTTGGGCTGATGGCAGCGCGGCCTTGGCCCTGCGTCCGATCGGACCCGGCTGGTGGGTGCAACTCGGCATCAGCCCGGCCGATGGGGACACCTCGCTTGCTGCTTTGGAGGTCCTGCCACTGGTCATCGCCCATCTCAGCGACGTTGGCGGCCTGCGCCGGCTGGCGGACGCGGCGGTGCCTTGCGATAGCGTCAGGCGCGCGATCACCGCTCGCGATCCATCCGGGAAAACGTTGGGGACGTCCTCCGAAACCGCAGACGGCAGCGTGCGGCTCGATCATCCAGGGCGATGGATGCTGGATGGCGCAGCGGTCGCGGTGGCAATTCCCGCAGGTGAAAGTGATCTGCGGCCGATGGCTGAGGTCCTCGCGACCCCGGGTGAGCATTCCGCAGCGGCGGCGCTTGCCGGTCTCGGTGATCGACCGCTGTGGCCGTGGTGCTTGGTCGCGGTCGCGGTGTTGTTGGCCAGTGAACTGCTGCTGGTCGGCGGTCTCCCTCAGCGCATCAAGCCCGCTGCCTCGCTGCGAAATTCGAGCGCTCCATGACGTTTTCACCTCTGCTGCCCGCCTGGATCGTCGGCCTGACCGGTCTCGTCGCGCTGGCCGCGGTCGTCGGCGTCTATCGACGGCCCTCGCTGCCGGCCGCGTTGCGTCTGGCGCTGGTCTGCGGCGTGCTGCTGCTGTTGGCGAATCCCACGCGCGTGCAGGCGGTGAAGGTCCCACGCCCACGCACGGTCGCCGTGATCACCGATTGTTCGGGCAGCATGAAGCAGACCGACACCACGGACCAGCGCACGCGTGGGGCGCATGCCCGAGATGCTGCGGATCAGTTGAGCAAAAGTCTCGGCTCCGATTGGCGGGTGCTGCGCCTGGGCCTGGGTCACCAGTTGCTGTCACCGGCACCAGGGGTCGACGACGGCGACAGTGACTTCAGTGCGTTGGGCGAATTGGCGACCCACACGCCCAAACCCGACGCTGCGATCCTGCTGAGCGATGGCGCCGATTGGGCCGGCGGTGATCCGGAAACCGCGCTGGTCGCGGCCGGGATCCCGGTGTCCACTCTGGGGGTGGGCAGCAGCACGCGCGGCGCCAACACCACGGTCGAACTCCTGGTGCCGAGTCCGAATCTGACCCCCGGACAAGACGTCGCGCTGACCGCGTTGGTCACCGCCACGCCTGATCTGGCAGGACGCCGGACCGAGCTGGTGGTCGAGTCGCTTGATGATCCAAACCATCCGACCGAGCTGCTGCGACAGCCGATCACCCTCTCTGATTGGCAGCAGATCGCGGTGCCCGCGACCGCTGGCGCAACCCTTGGCGGTCGCCGTTGGCGCGCGACTTTGACCCCGATCGCCGGTGAAACCACGGTGGTCGACAACGTCGCCTGGGTCGCGGCGCAAGTCGTCGACCGCACCTTGCGGCTGCTGGTCCTCGAAGGTCGGCCCTGTTGGGACACGACCTTTGCGGTGCGTGCCTGGCGCCGCGATCGGCAGCTCCTGGTATCGACCGTGTATGGGATCGGCAAAGGGCTGTGGCGCGCCGGTGAAGCCGTGGTGCCGCCGACGACCGAGTCGCTGCGCGAGGTCGATGTGCTGGTCCTCGGACAGGACGTCGAACGGCTGATGCCGCCGCCTGAGGTGCTCCAGACGTGGATCGATAGCGGTGGCCGACTGGTGCTGCTGGGCACGGCTGCGCTGCCCGGTTTGAGTGCCTTGGATCCCTTGTTGCCGACCAGCGCGGCGCTGCCGGTGACGGTCAACGGCGGGGACGCCGACGGCCTGTTGCCAGAGGGTGTGCATTTGCCCGCGCTCAGCGCTCCAGCGACGTTGCAGCCGCAGGCGCGGGTGCTGCTCGGTGAACGCAGCGCGCCGGTGATCGCCAGTCATCGGATCGGCGGTGGTTTGGTCTGCCGAGTCAATCTCGATGGTTTTTGGCGCTGGCATCTGATGCCGGTGGCGGGCGCGAGCACCTCGGCCACGACCACTTCTGAGGCTGCCCCAGGTGCGGGACGCGTACGCGGTGAACGCTTCTGCCGCCAGATCCTGCGCAGCATCGCCAAGACCCCGACCGGTGATCTGTGGGCCGAACGGGTCCGCCTGCCCGTGGGCGACAGCGTGGCGCTGTGGACACGGCCCGACAGCGGGGTCAAAAACCTCGTCCATTCCCGCCCAGATGGCAGCCAGGAGACCATCACCCTGGCGGACTACGGTGCGCGGCCCCGGCTTGATCAACCGGGCTGTCACCGGTTCACGGTCGGCACGACGGTGGTCACGGTGATCGTCGAACAGCGCCTGGGCGAACAGGTCAACGCAGCGCGCGACGATGCGCGATTGCGCCGCTTGGCTGAACGCACCGGTGGTGAAGCCCACGACATCAGTGAGGTCGCGGTGGTCGCCCAGCGCCTGATTGCCCAGCGTCAGCTCGCCGCGTTGCCCGACGCCGCATCCCGCAACGAACCCGTGATCACCGAACGCTGGTGGCTGTGGGCGCTGATCGCGCTCGCTGCCAGTGAATGGTGGCTGCGTCGGAGGCATCATGGCGTCGTCTGATCTGCATATTCTCGCCGCTGCGACTACCGCGCTGTTGCGTCATCGGCGGATGCGGCGGTGGCTCGCCATCACGCTCGCGATTCCGTTGGTGACGGTGCCCGCGTTGCTGATCGCCGATGCGACCAGCGATCTCTCGCCGACCCTCCGTATCGCCGGCCTGATCGTTAGCGCCGTCGCCACCTGCATCGCCTTTGGCAACGCCCTGCGCCCGGTTCACACCGAAGATCCGTTGTCCCGCGGAGAGGCCGCGCTGGGTGAGATCGATCGGCTGTTTACTGCTGCACGGCAACTCGCGGTGGTGGATGACCCGCGCGCGCAAGCCCATGCCGTCACCTTGGCAGCTCAGCTGCCGGCGGTCGATGATTTGACGGCGCGGTTGCGCCTCGGGCTGCCGCCGGCGCGCGCCTGGCCGGCCGTGCTGGTCGGTTTTTCCGCGCTGATCGCGCTGGCAGTGATCAAGTTCACCTGCCCCAATGTGCTCGCCGCGTGCATCCCGCGATTCATCCACCCGTATGGCGATTATCCGCCCTACAGCGCGACCCGCCTGACGTGGCGCGACCCACCCAGCGAAGCCCGCTACAATGAAGCGATCCTGCTGACCGTCGCGGTCGCGGGACCGGTGCCGCAGGATCTGCTGCTCCATGCCAGCATCGCCACTGGTGATGGTGATAGCGATGGACGGCAGAACCCGGAACTGCCCGGAGAGATCCATCTCTTGCCCGCGGGCGAGGGCCTCTGGCAGGTGCGCCTGGAATCGCCGACCGACCCCCTGCGCTTGTGGGTCAGCGGGGCCGGCACGCGTACCCGCTGGCTCGATCTGCCATTGGATGGAGTGCCGCGCCTGCGGGGTGCCAGCGTCGAGTTGACCGCGCCGGGGTATGCGAATCTGCCGGTGTCGCGTGTCCGCTGCCTGCCCTCGACCAGCACCGCGCTGCCGACGTTGGCCGCTTTGGCTGGCTCTCGTCTGCGTTTCGACCTCGCGTGCAGCCGACCACCGCTTGCGGTGTGGCTGCAAAAAGGTGGTCGTGGTGAAGCAGGGAGCGTGCCGCAACGGCAGACCCAGGTCGAGGTCACCACGTCTGAACCAGGACGCGACGCCGCGATTCAGGTCACGCTCGCAGATCCGGAACCAGGCGAGTGGTCGGTGTCACTCGAAGGTCTCGATGGCACGCGCGGCACGCCGGTGCCGGTGATAAATCTGACCCGCCGCGTTGATCAGCCGCCGACGGTCCGCATCGCGATGCCCGAAGACGGTGCTTATGCGACACCTGGAATCAGCGTGCCGTTCCATGTCCACGCCAGCGATGACCTCGGTCTGGCGCAACTCACGTTGTACCGCCTGATCGGCGATCGTCAGGTGTCTGAAGGTCGACATTCATTGGGCGGCACCGGCGATACGTGGCGCGGCAGCATCAAACTCGATGATGTCAAACCCGGCGATCAAGTGCGCTTGGGTGCCGTGGTGCGCGACACCGCACCGCCCTCGGGCCAGCTCAGCGCACCCGCTGAAGTCACCCTGACGATCATCGCCCTCGACACCTATCTGGCGCTCGCCCGCGATCAGATTTCCGAACAAGCGCTGCTCATGCGCTTTGAGCCGGTGCTGGCCAAGCTCGCGGAATTTGAGGAAACCGCGCGGCGCTTGTCTGCCGAACCACCAGCCGCCGAACGACCATCGGCTGAACGAGACGCCAAACTTGCTGAATTGGCCAAGCAGATCGCCGCGACCCGCGCTGACCTCGCTGAACAAGCCAAGCTCGAACTGTTTGCTGCCGATGGAGAAGTGTTCGCTGCGGTCGATCAGCGTCTTGCCGAATTGGCGAAAGATGCCAAGGACGGTTTTCCCAAAGGCGCTGGCGAAGATCAAGCCAAGCAACTTGGCGACGACCTTGCGCACCTGACTGCCCAGGCCGAAGCCGACGCGGTTCAGGATTGGGTCAATGACCTGGCTAAGGCCCAACGGACGATGGCCAAAGAATTCACCGACCTCGCCAAAAATTCGGGCGAAAAACCATCCGACATGCAGCAAGCCCGGATGCGCGAACTCGCGCGCCAGCAGGTCGAACTTGAACAATCTTTAAAAGAACTCGCCAGCCAGGCCGAAGCGGTGAGCAAACGCCTGGCCGCCGGCCGTGATCCCCAAGACAAGAAGCAGGCGAAAAAATTTACCGAGATGAGTCAGGCACTCGCCGAGGCGGCGACTCCGGCGGGTGAAGCCGCGCGGCACGCCGGTCGCGGCCGGGCTGAACCGGCGGCAAAAGGCGCCGACACCGCCGCTACGGCTTTGGAAAAAATGGTCAGCGAGCGGGATGATCCAGCCTGCAAAAACGGATGGTGCAGTGGCGACAAGCTCGCCCAATGCCGCAGCCAACTCGCGGCGATGGCCAAGCGCGGGATGGGACAAGGCGGGTCTCCGCATAGCCAAGGCGGCGGTGCCGCGCTCGGTTCTTTTGGCGGCGGGCGTTACACCAAACGCGGCGGCGACGCCCAGGCCAATCACGGCAAGCCGTTGTATGGACCGGTGTCAGCGGTGCCGTCGGGCGGGGACAAGCGCGGCGGGCCCGGGCGAGACGGCCAGGGCGGTGCGGCACTTGATGCCGGCGCTGGGTCGGCCGAACCGACGCCGTATGCTCGCGACGAGCGGGCGACCACCGCCGGCATCGGCACCAGCCTGACCCCGACTGAAGAACGTCTGGTCGATGATTACTTCCGCGGCCTCAATGAGGTCCCTGCCTCGAATCCGAGTCCCGCCCCGAATCCGAGTCCCGCGAGGAAATGAACCATGCGTAATTTTCTGCTTCTCTGCGGCATCGGCCTGCTGGCCCTGTGGTCTGTTGAATTGCGGTCGGCAGAAACCGCAAGTCCGCTGGCCACCGTCCCCCGCGAAGTCGCGGTCGGCAATCTGACGTACGCCAAGACCAAGACCTCGAAATGTTTCTCCGATGCGTTTGTCGCCGATGTCGCCAAGCGCATCGCGGTGACCGTGAAACCCGGTTTCCGGGCCGTGAAATCAGAGGATCCGAACGACTTGGGAACGGTCGCGTTCGCAGTGATGACCGGCGAAGGCAGCTTCACCCTGACCGAAGCCGAACGCATCAACCTCCGTCGCTGGCTCGATGATGGCGGATTTCTGCTCGCCAGCGCGGGTTGCTCATCGAAAGAATGGTCCGCGAGTTTTCGCGCCGAAATGTCACGCATGTTCGGCCCCACCGCGCTGGTCAACCTCGCCGCCGAACACCCGCTGTTCCGCACCCTCAATGATCTGCGCGCCATCCCCTTGAAGCACGATGGCACCGCGCGCTTCGAAGGCGTGATCCGTGATGGCCGGCTGGCGTGCCTGTTTTCGCCAGAGGGCCTGAACGACACCAAACACGTCAACGGCTGCTGCTGCTGCGGTGGCAATGAAGTGCTGAACGCCGAAGAGGTCGTCGCCAATGCGTTGGTGTATGCCCTGGTCGAATAGCTTTTTTCTGGGCTTGACGCTGGTTTTGCTGACCGCCTGCGGCGACAGCACCAGTGGCACGGGAACGGGAACGGGAACGGGAACGGGAACGGGCACAGGCACAGGCACCAGCAGCCCCGTTGAAACGACCTCTCCCCAAATCGCCTGGGCGTCGCACACCGCCGGGCGATTCGAGCCATGTGGGTGCTCAGCCGGAATGCACGGCGGCCTGTTGCGCCGGCTGACCCTGCTGCGCCGGGGCGATGTCGCGCGCACGTTGTCCCTCGAAGGCGGCGGCTGGACCGCCGGCGCCGCAGATCACCAACGCCTGCACAGCGACGCGTACCTCGCGGGGTTGGCTGCCGCCAAAGTGGCAGCCGTCGGCCTGGGTCGGGCTGAAGTCGCCCTCGGACGCGCGACGCTTGCTGCCCACGTCGCCCAGGCGCCGCTGCCGCTGGTCTGCGCCAATCTGCGCAACCAGGCCGGCGCGCTGATCTGCACACCTTCCGTGCGCTGCACGATGGAACTCCCGGCGAACGCGACAGGAAGTGCCACGGTTTTCACGGTGACCTCGATCGTTCCCGCCGACGCCGTGGGCGAGGGCCTGGTGGTGGGCGACGCAGTGGAGGCGCTGGTTCGCTTGGCCGATACCGCCGCGGGCACGCGCCTGGTGGTGATAGCTGATCTGGACGAAGCCGGCTTAAGCGAACTGGCGCGGGCGGTGCCGGCGATCGGGGTGCTCGTCGGCGGCGATGTCAGCTCGCCCAGCCAGACCGCAGTGGCGGTCGGCCAGACGCGGATCATCCATCAGGCGAATCATGGCAAGGCGCTCGGCTGGTGGACCCTCGGCGAGGACGCATGCCGCTATCAGCTGCTTACCGAGGATATTCCGGAAGACGCCGCGATGCGCCAACGGGTGATCACCCTGCAACGCACGATCGCCAGCGCGACGCTGCAGGCGGATAGCCGGATCGAGCGTGCCGCCGGTGACCCCGCATATGCCGGGCCGTCGGCGTGCGCCGGCTGCCATCCGCAGGCGACCGCCACGCATGCGACCTCGCGCCACGCCCACGCGCTCCCGGCGCTCACCGCCAAGGGCTACGACGCTGACCCTGATTGCCTACGCTGCCACGTCACCGGACTGGGTAAGCCCGATGGGTGGTTCCGCCGCGACCAGCGCACGGAACTGGCGGCGGTGACCTGCGAATCCTGTCATGGCCCAGCATCTGCTCATGTCGCCAGTGCCGGCAAGTCACCGCTGATCCCGGTCAGTCCAGCCACCTGCGTCGGCTGCCACGACGCCGAAAACAGCCCTCATTTTTCGTACGATGTCTACTGGCCGAAAATCAGTCACGGCAAATTGTAGCTATTCCTGACGGCTTGCGCCCACCCTTAAGGTTCTACCCTACGCCGCTTCATGCTGACGCTTCCGCCTGAAGTCATCCTGGTGATGCAGGACCACGCATTCGCGGCGTATCCTGGTGAATGCTGCGGTCTGCTGTTTGCGCCAATCCATTCTTCTCATGGGCCGCAGATCGCCACGCGGGCACTGCCGGTCGAGAATCTTGCCGACAAGCTGCATGCGCTGGATCCCCTCGAATATCCCCGCACCAGCCGCGATGCCTTCGCGATGAACGAAGCCCGGATCGCCCGCCTGGTGCGCGAAGCCGAAGCCGCCGGCGAACGCTGGCTGGGCATCTGGCACAGCCACATCGACTGCGGTGCGTACTGGAGCAGCGAGGACAAGCGCAACGCGGCGCCCGCTGGCGTACCCGTGTACCCGACCCTGTTCCAGACCGTCATCGACTGCCGACCGGGCCGGATCATCGAAGCCCGCACCTTTCTCTGGGATGGCACCGATTACGTGCCCGTCACCACCCACTCCGATTTCGCCCGCACCCGCTGAAGCACCACTGATGGCCCGATCGATCGATACCCTGTCCGTCCACGCCGGTGAGCCTCGCGACAAGGCGCATGATTCGCTGGTCACGCCGATCATCCTGTCGACCGCCTATCCGTTCGCCAATACCGATGAACTGCACCGCTATTTCCGCGGTGAACACCAGCGCGGCGAGGAATACGCGCGTTACGGCAATCCGACCCAAGAGGTCGCCGAGGCCAAGCTCGCGGCGCTCGACGCCGGCGAGGCCGCGCTGCTGACCTCCACCGGCATGTCGGCGATCGTCACCACCCTGCTGGCGATGGTCAAACCCGGCATGCATCTGGTGATCACCGCCGACAGCTATCGCAAGACCCGGGTCTTCGTCCGTGAATTCCTCGCCAAATTCGGCGTCGAGCATACCTCGTGCGAACCCTCGGTCGAAGGCATCGCCGCCGCGATCACGCCCAAGACGCGCCTGATCATCACCGAGAGCCCGACCAATCCCTACCTCAACTGCATCGATCTCGCAGCGCTCGCGGCCCTCGCCAAGCAGCACCGGATCAAGACCATGATCGATGCGACGCTGGCCACGCCGTACAACCTTCAGCCGTTGACCCATGGCATCGATCTGGTCGTCCACTCGGCGACCAAATATCTCGGCGGCCACAATGATCTGATGGCCGGCGTAGTGGTCGGGAAAAGCGATCTGATCCAGGCGATCCGCGAACATCAGGGAATGTTCGGCGCCCTCGCCAGCCCCTTCACCGCGTACATGCTGATTCGCGGGTTGAAGACCTTCGCCGTGCGCATGCGCCATCAAAACGCCAGCGGCCAACGCATCGCCGAATTCCTCGAAGCCCATCCAAAAGTCGAACGCGTGTGGTATCCCGGCCTGCCCTCGCACCCGGCGCACGCCATCGCGATCAAGCAGATGCGCGGCTTCGGCTCGCTGATCAGCTTCGCGATCAAAGGCACCCTTGAGGATGCCTCACGGATGATCGACGCCTGTACGATACCGTACTTGGCGCCGAGTCTGGGTGGCCCCGAATCGCTGATCGAGCAACCCGCCCTGATGAGCTATTACGACAAGACCCCCGCCGAACGCGCCGCCCTCGGCATTCGCGAAAACCTCATCCGCATGAGCGTCGGCCTGGAGTCCGCTGACGATCTGATCGCCGACCTCGACCAGGCGCTCAATCACATCTGATGCACAAAAATATTTTTCATCGCAGATGAGCCAGCACTTCGGCCAGCGGCTGAAGAACGAAGGGTCGCTCGTGAAGTCGCGGATGCGGCAGGGTGAGAACGCCTGAGGCGATCCGCAAACCATCGGCGCGCAGCAGCAGATCGAGGTCCAGCGTGCGTGGCCCCCACTTCACCGTGCGCGTGCGACCAAGCGCGGTCTCGATGGTCTGCAGGCGATGCAGCAATTGGTGCGGCCCAAGCTGCGTGTCGATGATCCATACCGCGTTGAGGTAGCAGTCCTGACCAAGTGGCCCGCCCACTGGCACGGTTTCGTGCGAGGTCGAGCTGGCGATCAGAGTGATGCCGTCGATCAATTGGGCTCGCGCAGCCGCAATCGTGGCCTGACGATCGCCGCGGTTCGCACCGACGCCGATGGCGTACCTCATGGGGCCTCGGGTCTGCGGGCAAGGCACCTGAATCGCTGGAATATGAACTTCATCTTACGCTTTGGGCAAGGTCATCGGATCAGAGGTCCGAGTGGGCGTAGCGATCTCGTCGCAGATGAAGGTGGCACCCGGATGGCCGGCGACGTGGCGAAGGCTCGCGCCATGCGCGGTGGCGATCGCGCGCGCGAGATGCAGCCCAAGGCCGGTGCCCTCGCTGCGCGTGGTGCGAAATGCTTCGAACAAATGCGGAATCACGTCGGCAGCCACGCCCGGGCCGTTGTCGTCGATCGCGAGGCTGTGGCCTGCGATCCGCACCCGCACCGCAGGCTGGTCCGAACTGCTCTGCTGCGCCGCCTGGATCGCATTGAGCAGGAGATTGACCGCGAGTTGGCGCAGCCGCAATGGATCGAAACTCCAGTTTCCGTCGCCCGGAGTGCGCTCATCGATCAGCGTGAGTTCGACTCCGGCATGCTCGGCCTGGCGAGACAATAGCCGGATGCTGTCGCTGAGGATCGTCAGCGGGTCTATACTTTGAGGCTTCACCGTCATACCGCGCGAAAATGCCAACAACTCATCGACGATCAGATCCAGCCGTTCGATCTCATCGGTGATAAGTTCCAGACCCGGATCGTGAGGCATGCGCTTGGCCAGCATCTGCACCGTGAGCCGCACGGCTGACAACGGATTGCGTACTTCGTGGGCGATGGTCGCCGTGAACGTGCCCAATGTCGCGAGTCGCTCGGCTTGGCGCTGGGCCTGGGCCAACGCCGTCAATTGCTGCCGCATGCCGTCGAGTTCGCGCGCCAGTTCGGCGACTTCGCCACTGCCGATGCGCGGCACCGGCAGGTCCCAGGCCCCCGTACCAATGGCCCGGGCGCAGCTCGCCAAACGTTCGACCGGGCGCGCAAATTGACCCGCAAGATACACCGCGACCAGAGCGAAAGCGGCCGAGCCACCAAGCGACCACATCATCGTCGCCCACCACACCGAACGCGACGCCGCGTGCCAGGCCGCATTTCGATAATCGATTTCGACGATGAATCCCCCTTCGCCCGTAGTGCTTTCAGGAGAGCCAATCTGCGCGACAACATGAATCGGGACCTGCACGGTTCCGCGCCGAATCGCCTCGGGCGCGTTCAACACGCGAAATTCGTAACCAGTCAGAATCCGCATGCGCTCGATCACCCGAGACGACAGCGAAAATCCACCACCGGCGATCACCGCGCCCACCGCTTGGGCGCTTTGCTCGGCCTGCGCCCGCTGGGCGCGATCAAGCCAGTTCCACGCGATCACCCCGGCGACAGTCGACAACAGCAGATGCACGGCAACGAAGCCAGCGACCAGCCGGACGCGTAGACGCACCGCCTCCAGCGCCTATTTGCTGACGTTCGGCTCGGCAGGCTCGGCGAAACCTGCCGCTTCGGCCGCTTTTTGCAGGTCTTCGTTACGCTTGTCGGCGGCATTGACGGTCTTCTGCACGCTCTGCTTCAGAGCTTGGCCATCATAGCCGACAGCGCCCGCAGCCTGAGTGTTGTTGATCAGCCGTTCGCGTTCGTTTTTCGGCGCCGGAGGCTCAGCAGCCTTGTCGTTTTTAGCAGTGGTCTGGGCGTCATCGCCGCATCCGACCACGAGTACGAGCGGCAAGGCCGCACACCAGCGCATCCAGGGGAAGGACATCATGTGGACCTCTTGCGTTCAAGGGTTTGCGAATCAGCCAGCCAAGCGGTGAATTGACGCAAGGCCTGGCCCCGATGACTGCGGGCGTGCTTGTCCGCAGCTGACATCTCGGCCACCGTACAGCCCAGCTCTGGCACGAGGAAGTGCGGATCATAGCCGAAGCCGGCAGTCCCTCGGCGATAGGGAGTGTGCTCGCCGGCAAAACTGCCCGCCCAGGTCAGCGGCGGCGAATCCGGTCTGACCAGAGCGATGACACACCGATAGCGAACAAACTTGTCGGTCTGGTCGGCCAGTTCGGCAATCAGTTTTCGATTGTTGGCCTCGTCATCGCACGGCTCGCCTGCATACCGCGCGCTGTACACTCCGGGACGCCAATCCAGGGCCCGGGCTTCGATTCCTGAATCATCGGCGATGGTCCATAAGCCGGTGGCCGCATGCCCAGCAACGGCCTTCTTCAGCGCGTTGGCCTCAAAGGTATCGCCGTCTTCGTCGACCTCAGGATCATACCCGACATCCCGCGGAGCCACGACGGCCAAATGAAAAGGCTGCAGGATATCCTGCAGCTCTTTCAGTTTTTTCGCATTGCCGGTGGCGAGCAGGACCCGCTCGGGGTACGCAGCAGGCATGACCCGCTTACTTGCGCGGAACGATGAGGTTCTTGCCCGGCTTCAACAGCGTACGATCGGTGATCTCGTTGCGCTTGATCAACCATTCGGTGGTGATGTTGAACTTCTTGGTCACGGTATAGATGGTGTCGCTGGCCTCCATCGTGTAGTAAATTTCATTGGGGTTGGCGACCGGCCCAAAGCCATTGTCACCAATCTTGTTCGATACTCCGTCACCACCGGCACGCGACTCGCGATTTGGCACGACGCGCATATTTTGGCGCTCCATGCAACCAGTGGCGAGAACCGCGGAGACGAGAGCGCAGCAGACGAGAAGGTAACGCATGGGCCAAACGCTATATGGAGGGATTACGACGGCAAGCCCATGTAGCAGCAGGGCCTGCGCACCCGCTCTCCCAGTTTGCCCACACGGAGGTCGACTGCTCAACGCCTTTTAATTCGGTCCGCGGATGTGGGCGACGACTTTTTCACGATAGAAAATCCGTAACCAAGCATGCAATTCAGGCGCCAACGCCGGCAGCGCGGCAACCGCGACATTCGCCCGGATCTGTAACGCCCGGCTGGCGCCAGGAATGACCACGCTGACCGCGGATTGGTCGAGCAGCCACCGCAGAGACATGTCCGCCATCGACATCCCGGCGGGCACCTTGCTGCGTAATTGTTCAATCAGTTCGATCGCGACCGCGTAAGGCAATCCGGCAAAGGTTTCACCGACGTTGAAGGCAGCTCCATCACGATTGAATGAGCGATGATCGGTGGCGTTGAAGACCGTATCCGCCCGTAATTTTCCGGTGAGCAGGCCACTCGCCAACGGCAGGCGCACGATGATCGCGACCCCCGCGCGTTGCGCCGCGGGCAGCAGGACATCGAGCGGCTTTTGGCGCAAGATGTTCAGGATCACCTGCAAGGACGCGCAACCCGGTTGCGCAAGGCACGACAGCCCCTCCTCAACTGATTCGACACTGGCCCCGAAAAAGCGGATCTTTCCAGCCTGACGCAGATTTCGCAACGTTTCAAAAACCTCACCGGCAGCCAGGACTTCCGGCGGGATGCAATGCAATTGGAGCAGATCGATGGTCGACACCTGCAGCCGCCGAAGCGTCGCCTCGACGTGCGCATGCATCGCTGCAGACGAGAAATTTCCCGGCCATCCCGGTTCGCCCCATCGCCCGATCTTGGTCGCGACGAAAATTTGTTCGCGCGCGGTTTTGAGAAACCGCCCGATGGCCGCCTCGCTCTCACCGCCGCTATAGACATCCGCCGTATCAAAAAACCTGACCCCAGACTCCACGGCCTGATTCATGGTGGCGACCGCCTCCGCCTGATCGAAAGCACCATCCCAACCATTGCCGAGTTGCCAGCAGCCAAGACCGATCGGAAGAGTTGAAAAGCCGGTCGCGCCAAAGGGTCGGTTGTGCATGGAAGTCTAGCCTAGAAGTACGATTTAAGCCGCAATGGATGGGTAAAAGTTCGCAACCAAAGACCGGCGATTTCCCCCTGACGAACAAAAAAAGACGAATGAGGGATCGCTGCAATGCCGCACCACGACAATGACCTGCCCTTCTCCTAGTCATTCATTTTATTCTTGAGGGATATGCTGCTCGTTATGGCGGCCAAAGACTTACCAAAAATAAAATGGGATTGCCCGGCGGCCGGCGGCGTGCCGTGGCGCCGGCGCCAGGCGCGAGTGAAGGTCCCGCGATCGGTGAACCCGCAACGTTGCGCCGTCTCGATCACCGGCACCCCGGCGGCAAGCATCCCCGCTGCCAGCCACAGGCGCATAGTCTCAAGCGCGGCCTTGGGCGTCGCGCCGTAGCCGGCGGTGAACACCACGTAGGCCCGCGAGCGACTGAGGCCGCTGGCGCGCAGAAGTTCGTCGACGGTAAGCCCGCTGTGAAAGCTGCTCCATAGGCGGTCGATCATCGGCTGCAGGCCGGGGGCGCTGAAGTCAGCGGGGTCGACGTCACTGGCGGCCACCACGGCCAACAGCTCGCGCAGGCGCATCCGTCGCTCGTCTTCGCGCCCGGTCGCCAGCGCCGCCTCCAACAGTGCCCGACTCGGATCGGGCGGCAGGCGACCGCCCCACCAGCGATCGTGGGCGTAGAAGCACACGTCAGAACAGTCCATGAGGAAACCCTGGCCGAACGCCTCACACCCCGGGCGCAGCGGCAGATGCTCGTGCCACACGCCAGGCGCGATCAGCAGGGCGTCCCCAGCCACCAGATCGAGGGTCGGCCCGCCGCAGCAGCGCATCCGCATGACGCCGGCCAGGCAGATGGTGCTCGTCGGATTGGGATGGATGCCGCCGGCACCACGCGGGATGCTGGCCTGCGGCGTGCGCCAGACGTGGACCCGGCGCAGCGTTTGAGGCAGCTCGTCGAAGCGCCGCCACCACGTGCGCTGCTGGGTGTCCATCTTCCAAGTATGCGGCGTTTTGTCCTGAATAGAAGGAATGGAATGCCGCATCGACTAGTGAATTTCACTGACGTAGCGCGGCCCAGCCGACGACCCTGTTCGCAATGCGCAACCTCCCCCTGCTCTATCCCATCCCCAGGTCGGTGGTCCGTCTGCCCGGCACGCTGCCGGCCGACGCGCCGCTGACGCAGACGCTCGACCCGGCGTTCGACCCAGGGAAAGGCGGCGACGAAGCCTACCGCCTGCGCCTAGCCGATGGCGCGATCGCGCTCAGCGCCCGCACCGCAACTGGCCTGCGCTGGGCTGCAGCGACGCTGGCCCAGATCCGCGCGCAATGTGGCCGTGAGTTGCCGTGCCTGGCGATCGAAGACGCACCAGCATTCGCCCACCGCGGGTTCATGCTCGATATCAGCCGTGACCGCGTGCCGACGCTGAAGACGTTGATGGAACTGGTCGAGCTGATCGTCAGCCTGAAGGGCAATCGTCTACAACTCTACATTGAGCACACCCTCGCCTACGCCGGCCATGAGGAGGTCTGGCGCAACGCCTCGCCGCTGACGCTGGCTGAGCTGGCGGCGCTCGATGCCTTTGCTGCGGCCCGTGGCGTGGCCTTGGACGCCAATCAAAACTGTCTGGGCCACACCGAGCGGTGGCTCAAGCATCCGCGCTACGCGGCGCTGGGCGAGGTCGACCGGCCACGCATGCATGATGGCCGCTGGTACCTGGAGCCGAGCACCCTGTGCCCGCTCGACGAGCGGTCGTTCGCGCTGGTCGAGGACCTGCTGCGTCAGCAGGTGCCCAAGACTTCAGGCGAGTTCCTCAACATCGGTTGCGACGAGCCGTGGGACCTTGGCCTTGGGCGCTCACAGGCGGCGTGCGCCGCCGAGGGCCGCGGCAGGATCTTCTCACGCTGGGTGACGCGGGTTGCGGCACTGGCGCAGCAGCTCGGCAAAACGCCTCAGTACTGGTGCGACCCGCATCCCAATGAGGACGACGGCCTGCCGCGCGACCTGCTCGCGCTGGTGTGGGGCTACGAATACGACGAAGACTTCGCCACGCGCACCGCAGCCCACCGCGCGGCGGGCCGCAGGGTGTGGGTCGCTCCCGGTACCGGCACGTGGAACTCCTTCACCGGCCGCACCAGTTACCGCCGCGCAAACCTCACGCGCGCTTCTGCGCAGGCCTGCGCAGCCGAAGGCTTTCTGCTCACCGAATGGGGCGACAACGGCCATCAGCAGGCGTGGCCCTTCACCCTGGTCGGTCTTGC
>JANYGY010000169.1 GCA_025362255.1 Planctomycetales bacterium | reverse complement strand
TAACGAAGTAGTGACGGTGGGGTGAACCACAGCGTGTTGTTGCCACTGTCCGTGCTGGTGAGGGGATCGATCGCCGGCCCAGTCAGGTTGATGCCGTCGCGCACATCGACATAGCTGCACGTCCGCGTCGCGTTGGGCGTCAGTGTCCACGTGCTCCCGAGCGTCGTGCTGCGCAAACTCAACAGTTGGCCGCTTGCTCCGGTGAGGGTCAGCGTGCCGCTGATGGTCTGCGTCGAGCCCGCAGTAAAGTTTATCGTCCGTGCGGCTGTGCAGGTCGCCGTCAGATTTAAGAAGGTCGTGTTGCCACTGATCACCTGGAGCGTGGGACTAGCACCATTCAGGATGACGGTGCCGGTGCCGGCAGTGAATCCACCTGCGCCGACACTGTTCGCCCAATTGCCGGCGACGTTTACATTCAGCGCGCCAACGGACAGATTCCCGCCGCTGATGGTCAGATTGCCCGCGACACTCAATGTATTCGTCGCCAAGGTCGCAGTCCCGCCAGTAACCAGCAGATTCGGAATGGTCGTCGCAGGCGGCGGCGTCAGCGTACCGCTGGCACTCAACACCAAGCCCCCGGTCGAGCCGGTAAAAATACCGCCACTGCGCAGATCCGCGCTGCCGGCGACGGTCAGAGAGTTGGTGCCGAAATCAAAGGTGCCGGTGTATCCGCTGGCCATGGTGATCGAGGCTGCGGTCGCCGCGACATCGACCGTGCACGCCCCCGTGCCGCTGGCGTCGAAGAAAATTGGATTGCTCGAACTCGGCACCGCTGAGCCGCCTGCGCCCCCAGAGGTGGTTGACCAGTTGGCGGTGCTGTTCCAATTGCCGGGTACCGTCGCGATCCAATAACGAAGTAGTGACGGTGGGGTGAACCACAGCGTGTTGTTGCCACTGTCCGTGCTGGTGAGGGGATCGATCGCCGGCCCAGTCAGGTTGATGCCGTCGCGCACATCGACATAGCTGCAGACCCGCGTGATCGAGGGCGTCAGTCTCCACGTGCTGGCAGGCGTGGTGCTGCGCAGACTCAACAGTTGGCCGCTTGCTCCGGTGAGCGTCAGCGTGCCGCTGATGGTCTGCGTCGAGCCCGCAGTAAAGTTTATCGTCCGTGCGGTCGTGCAGGTCGCCGTCAGATTTAAGAAGGTCGTGTTGCCGCTGAGCACCTGGATCGGCGATGCGCCGCCATTCAGGGTCACGGTTCCGGAACCGGCAGAGAATCCCAAAAATCCGACACTGTTGGCCCAATTTCCGGCGACGTTCACGTTCAGTCCGCCAACCGACAGACTCCCGCCGTTGATCGTCAGATTGCCCGCGACACTCAATGTATTCATCGCCAACGTCGCAGTCCCGCCAGTAACCAGCAGATTCGGAATGGTCGTCGCAGCCGGCGGCGTCAGCGTACCGCTGGCACTCAACGCCAAGCCCCCGGTCGAACCGGTAAACGTCCCGCCACTGCCCAGATCCGCGTTGCCGGCGACGGTCAGAGTGTTGGTGCCGAAATCAAAGGTGCCAGTGTATCCGCTGGCCATGGTGATCGAGGCTGCGGTGGCTGCCACGTCCACCGTGCATCCACTGGTGCCGTTACCGTTCAGATAAACGGCATCCGCTGGCGTGGGAACTGATGCGCCGCCGGGTCCGCCAGAGCTGAATGCCCAGTTATCCCTGCTCGACCACAACCACGTCGACCCGCCAGTGTAGGCGGCGCCGAAAAACCTGCTTTGCGACTCTTCGACACGCTGCTGGTCGGCGGCCGCCAACGCCGCGCCGAAGATGAGGTATTCTGGGATCAGGCCATCAAGATTGCGACCCAATCCACTGCTGTCCGCGCCAAGGCTCAATGTCGTCTGCGGAGTATCGCCTTGATTGCTGCCGGCGGCGGAGTTGCCTCCGGTGCGGTAGATTGCGTTATTTCCCGCGGCCATCGCGATAGACAGAACGTAGGGCGTGCCAGGGTTCAGGGTCGTGCCGGATGAGAAATCACCCGCATCGTAGCCGCCCCAGGCCGAGGTCGAAGCGAGCTTGGCATGCATGCGTTGGTTCGACTGGATGGCGATCGTATCATAATCGGCGGGCGTCGACGTCAGTTGCACCGTCGTCACGCTGGTGTTGGTCGAAGGAATGAATCCTGTCGCGGTGCTGGTGAGTCCGGTGAGGTCACTGGTGATGAACCGCACGGCCGGCTTTCCGCCAAGGCTTTCGATGGCGCCGGCATTGACGAGGCGCGGCTGTTTCGCCGAGGTGGCCTGATAGACGTGATAATTGTTGCCGCTTTGGTCATACCATGCCACGACATACGCCGAGCCTCCACCGGCGAAGCTGAGGAGCGCAGTGGTGTTGAGGCCCCCATCGAGCGCAAATCCGATATCCAGTTCCGCGTTGTTGGACGATCGCCGAACTCGAACCGCTGGGCCGGCGTAGCTAGCGGTCAACTGCCGCAAACTGTAGGCCGCCACCGTTGCGGTCGCGACACTATCGAGCGGCACCTTCGCCCCGCCAACCCAGTAACGATTCGTGCCGAACCATAACGTGGTGTTGCCGGAGTTGGTGCTCTGCACCGGATTGATCGCCGGGCTTGCGAGGTTGGTGCCGTCCCGCACATCGACGTATCCGCACACTCGCGTACTCGAGGGCGACAACATCCAGGCGATCCCGGGCGTGGTGCTGCGCAGACTCAAGAGTTGGCCGCTTGCCCCGGTGAGGGTCAGCGTGCCGCCAATCGTCTGCGACGATCCCGCGGTGAAGTTCACTGTGCGCGCCGTCGTGCAGGTTGCGGTGAAGTTATTGAACGTCGTATCGCCACTCAGCACCTGGATTGGAGAAGCGACTCCATTCAGGGTCACGGTGCTGGTGCCAGCAGTGAATCCGCCCACGCCGACACTATTGGACCAATTGCCGGCAACGTCCACGTTCACCGCTCCAGCGGTGAGATTCCCGCCGCTGATCGTCACATTGCCGGCGACCCGGAGCGCATTCGTCGCCAAGGTCGCGGTCCCTCCATTGACGGTCAGATTCGGAATAGTCGTTGCCGCGGGCGGCGTCAGCGTGCCGGTGGAACTCAGCGCCAAGCCCCCGGTCGAGCCGGTGAACGTACCGCCGCTGCTGAGATTCGCAGAGCCGGCAACGCTGAGAGTATTGGTGCCGAAGTCCAAGGCGCCGGTGTATCCAATGGCCATGGTGATCGAGGCGGCAGTCGCCGCGACATTCATCGTGCATGCGCCCAGGCCGTTCGCGTCAAAGAAGACCGGGTTGCTGACACTCGGCACCGTAGCGCCCCCGGTTCCACCCGAGGCGGTTGACCAGTTGGCGGTATCGCTCCAATTGCCAGTGGCAGTCGCGATCCAATACCGGTTATCCGGCACCAGCGCATTCTGGCCAAACTCAGAAGTGTTTCCGGCACTATCGGTGGCGGTGGCAGTCAGGGTCGTGGTGCCGGGAGTGATCCCGCTCGCGACCGTCAGCGACCCGCTGAAATTTCCCGAGCCATCACTGGTCAGGTTGCCCAGGTATGTCTGGCCTTCGCCAAACCCGCTGACGTCATTGCTGCTGATGAAGACCTCCACGCGGTTACCGGCGAAGGTCGCCTGCCCGGCCGCAGATCCAATGTAACCAGAGACGCTCAACGTCGTGCCGACATAGGCAGCGCCAGTAATTACCGGAGCATCGGTCAGCAGGTTGGGGGCCGGACTGACGGTGGTGGTGCCGTCGTTGGCAGTCACGCCATTCGCGGCATACGCCGCACTGGCCAGGTCGATGCCAACGCCGGTGTTGCTGACCACGCGGTTGCCCAGAATCGAATTTCCGACTCCACGTGCGACCAGGATGCCGACGCTGCCATTGTTGGCGATGAGGTTCCCAGCTCCCGCGGCAGTGCCGCCAATCATATTCGCATCTGCGGTGGTCGTGGCATCGCCAATCGCGAGGCCCTGAGCGCCATTGGGAATAGACCCCAGGCCACCAGCCCGCGTTCCGATCTGGTTGCCTTGCACCGTGCTGCCATTGCCCAAAAGCGACAGGCCGATGCCAGTGTTACCTGAAATCACATTCGTCGTACCGGTGGTCGTACCGCCAATGGTCGCGCTGCTGCCGCTCGCGACGCGCAATCCATCGGCTCCATTGGCCGCAGCTGAAGTGCCCGTCGCATTGGTGCCAAGATAGTTCTGCTGAATGATCTGACTCGAACTGTTGCCATCGATCAGCAGTCCGTGCTGCTGAAAGTTTTGGATGACCAGACCTCTGACTGTGCTGCCCGAGGAACCGCTGCCTAGATTCAGGCCGCTGACATTGCCCGCGCTGCTGCCAGTAAGCACCACGATCGGTGCGGGATCGCGCACTGGTGACGCAGACGCGTACGGATGCCCGCCCGGCAAGCTGGCCTGAGTGCCCCACTTCCACGCGAGATAGCCTTCCAACTTCTGGCGGTCGCTGGTCGACAGTGCTGTGCCGCAGACGAACACTTCGGCAATTCCACCTTGGTAAGGTAGATCGCTGCGTCCGACATAATAATTGTTGTCGGTGTAAGCTCCGACCAACGTACCATTGGTTGAACTTGCGTCAGCGGTGCCATCCACATACAAGTTTGACACCACCCCGAAATCCTTCACTAAACCCAGGATCTTCGCAGAAAAGCCAGAATTCGGCAATGAGTTAGGAGTGGAGTCGAGGTTGGGACCATTGTTCCACAGGGAAAAACCCCCAGGCCCATACGAATGTCGTTCAAGCCAGAGACCTGTTGAGTATCCACCACGGGTCCCGTCATCGACCGCAAAGAGCCCACGTTCTTGATTTCCACCAATCGCATCACCTGTGGCCACCAGGAAAATGCTCATCGACGATGAACTCAAGCCCAGACTGTTAGCGTCCGACACCAGGATATCATTGGCGCCATCAAACGTCACCAGCGGCAAGCCGTTCAAGCCGGCGGCCACATAGTTCGGTTGATTCGCCACGGTCGCCTGGCTGCAATGCCGGCCATTGCCGCTGCGATCGCGCCACTGGCTGACGCCCGTCCCGAGACTGACCGTGCTGCTGTCAGCGCCATCAAGCCATAGTGCTGGGGCCAGATCGGCTGGGCTCCAATTCGGCGGCTGGGTGGTGGCGTCGATCACCAGCGGTGCGGCAACACTGGGCAGCGCGCTGGTCGGCGTGATGGTCGCCACGCCGCCGCTGAACAGATTGTTGGACGCGCGCAAGCCAGCCCCTGCTTGGCCGTACGAGATCATGAAAATCACATGCTCGATCGCCGCGGTCCTGCCTGCCACGGCCAAGCTGGCGTCCCCGGTCAAAGTGTTGGCGTTGATAATCGCCTGCCGCAATGAGCCCTGCCCGCTGTCATTGGTGTTGCTAACCACATCGAAACAGAATCCAAAGTCCACGCCGTCGACATTGACCGTCGCATCCACCGGGCTGAAGGCATTCGCAGTACCTGAACCGCTGCCGCCCAGGGCACCGGTAGTGACATTGAGTGTCCAACCTGCGGCACCATTGCCGGCCTCGGCCGTAGCCGGTGCGATGCCGCCAACCCAGTCGGTGGAACCCACCGCGGAACCAGTGCTCGCGTCCGTGCGGAAGGTCAAGGTCGGCACCAGCGAACCCGCCGAACCCGAGCGCGTCGAGGCCACCGTGGTGCCGACCACGCGAACGGTGTAGGTGCCGGGAATCACACCGGTGAGATGGTACCTGCCGCCAGCGCCAGTCGTCGTGGTGCCGACATAGGACCCCGCAGAGCTGAACAGTTCGAGACGGACTCCGGATACACCGGCCCCGGCGTTGCCGCTGGCCGTGGACCAGTTGCGACCGGCTCCGCCGCCGTAGTTGCGGTCTTCAAACACGCGGCCTGAAATGGTGCTATTGCCCGAGAACCAAGCGACGTTGTTGCCACTGTCCGTACTGGTGAGGGGGTCAATCTCCGGGGTCGCAAGGTTCGTGCTGTCCATCACATCGACATAATTGCAGTCCCTTGGGCCGATGGGCGACAGTGCCCACGTGCTTGTGGGTGTCGTGCTGCGCAGACTCAACAGTTGACCGCTTGCACCATTGAGTGACAAGGTGCCGCCAATGGCCTGCGTCGATCCGGCGGTGAAGTTCACCGTCCGGGCGGTCGTGCAGGTCGCAGTCAGATTGTAGAAGGTCGTGTCGCCACTCAGCACCTGGATCGGCGAAGCTCCGCCATTCAGGGTCACGGTGCCGGTGCCCGCAGAGAATCCTCCAAGGCCGACACTGTTCGCCCAATTTCCGGCGACGTTCACATTCAGTCCGCCAGCGGACAGACTCCCGCCGTTGATCGTCAGATCATGGGCAACCCTCAATGTATTCGTCGCCAACGTCGCGGTCCCGCCAGTGACGGTCAGATTTGGAATGGTCGTCGCCGCCGGCGGCGTCAGGGTGCCGCCGGAACTCAACACCAAGCCGCCGGTCGAACCGGTGAAGGTGCCGCCGCTGCTGAGATTTGCCGTGCCGGCGACGGTCAGCGTATTGGTGCCGAAATCCAAGGTGCCGGTATAGCCGCTGGCCATCGTGAGAGAGTTCGAGCTGGCCGCCACGTCGACCAAACAAGTACCCAGTCCGTTGGCGTCGAACGTCACCTGGCTGGCAGTAGTCGGGACGCTGTATCCACCTCTGCCGCCGGAAGTAGATGCCCAATTCGCTGGATCCGACCATCGCGAGGTGCCATTAGGCAAAGCGAAAGAGGTCGCCTGCGAACGCTCCAGGATCTGGCGCTCTTCCGTGGTCGGGGACGTCCCGAACAACACGATTTCACTGACCCATCCGCGTTCCGGAAACAAATTGTCGGTGCGGTATCCGATCATGCCGACGGTAATGTTCGTCGGGGTTCCCGAATCGCTGTACGCATACTCTACGCCATCGGCAGCAAGATGAGTGTTGCCAAATGTGAACTGAGCAAAATTCAGGGACTTATCCGCGGTCAAACGACTCAGGACTGGGCCGGCAATGCCAGTGCCATAGACATCATAGCCACCGGTCAGGAATCCAGGCCCGGAGACGCTATCGCCGCCCACCAGATACTGCACCACGTCAAATTGCGATTCGGTTTGTTTGACGAAGAACCCCCACGGTGCAGACAACGTTGTTGAGGCAAAGTCGAGGTAGGTGGGATTCGCAGCCAAATACAGGGAGGTCTGACCGTTGCGTGTTTCCAGGGTCCCGGCGTTGACGATCCGCGGCTGGCTGACAGCGATACTCTGGGTCGCATGGTTGCTGACCAGACCTTGATCATACCACGTCGTCACGAACACCGAGTCGCCGGCGAAGAATGCGCTGAAGGCCAAAGTCTGGCTCACGCTGAGACTTGAGGTCCCGACCGCCACGACGGTCGCGGTGCTGGTTCCAGCCACGCGCCCTGATCCATCGAAAGCAACGTCTGCTTCGGCATTGTCCAGGGCCCGCCTGACGCGAAGCGCCGGACCCGCGTACGCACCCCGCAACTGACGTAAGCCATACGCCATCGCCGGGCTTGCCCCGATCGCATCCAGCGGAAGAGCGGCACCGCCAACCCAGAAACGAGTGCCGGTAAACCACAAGGACGTGTTGCCGCTATCCGCGCTGAAAGCCGGATCGATCTCCGGGCCCACCGTGTTGATGCCGTCGCGCACATCGACATAGCGACACGTGCGCGAGGTGTTAGGGGTCAGTGTCCAGGTGCTAGCAGGCGTCGTGCTACGCAGACTCAACAGTTGGCCACTCGCCCCAGTGAGAGTCAGCGTTCCGCTAATGGTCTGGGTAGAACCCGCGGTGAATTCCACCGTCCGTGCCGTCGTGCAGGTCGCAGTCAGATTGGCGAAGGTCGTGTCGCCACTGAGCACCTGGATCGTGGGGCTTGCGCCATTCAGGGTCACGGTGCCGCCGCCGGCAGAGAATCCGCCCACGCCGACACTGTTCGCCCAATTGCCGGCGACGGTCACATTCATTCCGCCAACCAACAGACTCCCGCCGCTGATCGTCAGATCATGAGCAACCCTCAAGGTATTCGACGCCAACGTCGCAGTCCCGCCGGTAATGGTCAGGTTTGGAATCGTGGTCGCAGCAGGTGGCGTCAACGTGCTGTTGGCACTCAGCGCCAAGCCTCCGGTGGAACCCGTAAATGTTACCCCACTACTCACGTCAACATCGCCAGCGACGGTCAGAGTAGAGGTGCCGAAATCCACGGTGCCGGTGTAACCGCTGTCCATGATGATCGAGGCGGCGTCCGCAGCGATATCGACGGTACAATTTCTGATAGCTTTGCTGTCGAAGTGTACCGGTGTGGCAGAAGTGGGGACTGACGCACCGCCGGGTCCGCCTGAAGTAGCCGCCCAGTTCGCGGGATCTGACCAATGCGAAAGGAAGCCTGGAGTTGAGAAGTAGACGCCTTGCGAATTTTCCAACGCCTGTCTATCGGCGGTCGACAGAGCGCTGCCAAACGTCAGGACTTCGCAGATCCAACCATCAAGTGTGGTGTAGCCATCGTTGCGCCCGCCGAGGCAGAGTGGAGTGCCAGTGTCGGCGTTGCCGGAGCTAGTTCCGGATCCGCTGGCAGTGCTATTCACGAACCCTGACTGCGTGCCGATTGTGGGATGTACGAATGAGTAGGTATTCAGCCCACCAGTCGAGTTGAGAGTCGATGGCATTGAATAATTTACATAATATCCACCACCGTCTCCATAATAAACAATGTCACCAGATGCGGTGTCTTCCCAATGATCAAACGGCGCCGGGATGTTCACATCGGTCTTGCTGACGATCGTATTAGCATTGACTGCATCCACATTCACCCGACCCGTCTCGATTGAACTCCACCCGCCGCTGTAGGCCGTGAATGAGGCGGTTGAAAGCCGACCGCTGCCGGTGCCGAAAAAACGGATGCACGGTCTGCCGCCCTGTACTTCGAGCACTCCGTTATTCACGATGCGTGGCTGGTCGCCCGCGACCGTTTGGACGGCGTCCCGACCATTGCCGCTTTGATCATACCAGGTCGTCACGTAACCAGAATTTGCCCCAATGTAGGCATTCAGTGCGGTCGTATCGAGATCACCGTTAGCAGCGAAGCCGATATCGGTTTCGGTGTTGCCAGGGGACACCCGCACGCGGATTGCCGCGCCGGTATATGCCGCCCGCAACTTGCGCAGGCTATAGGTGGCTGCGGGGCTCGCTGCCACCGCGTCCAGCGGCAGACTGGCAGCAACCCAATAACGATCCGCTGCCTGCAGCGTGAGCCCGGGCATAAATCCGCCAACCACCAGCACCATCAGGGTCAAAGCGAAAACGCGGAGGATATGTAACCCTGCTGTGCTCGTGAATGACGACGCGGGATAAAGAGTATTATGCATCATAGGTTTCCAGCTCATTCGCGCGAGAGTCAGGCAAAAGATGTTCGAGTCTGAAGGCATAAAGAGCGTTCATCTGCATCAATCGTTGCAGGCCGGCCCCCATGCAACACTTCAGGCGTTCATACCCTGAAATCATTGAGCACGTCAAGGGTGCGCTCGTAGGGCGCTGCGGGTGATCGTTAAAAATAGGAGAAACGCGAAATAATGTAGTAAAAACAAACAATTTTAAAATATTCCAATAAAATGATGAAGCCAAGTTCTAGATGCCTAGAATACGCAGCCAGATCTTCGCGTTCAATGGAATTTTAACCGGTGCGCGGGGCGGCATCCGATTCGTATCACATGCCAAATCACCAGCGTCGCCCCAGTCAACCACCCACGGAAAAAAGCCGCAGATGGCTTGCCCCTGCGCTAGTTGAATGAGCGGGTGATGCCTGGGACGGTGACGTGAAAATGGATACCGGCGCGGAATTCGGCGAGGGTCAATTCCTGCTGTTCGCTGCCAGCGGTCGCCGACGTCAGGGAAGCGGCCAAGGCGGCAAAACGTTGGGTCAT
>JANYGY010000065.1 GCA_025362255.1 Planctomycetales bacterium | reverse complement strand
GGCGACCACCCGCGTCGCCGCCTGGCAGCATGCGGGCCGCAAAGTGGTATTCACCAACGGCTGCTTCGACCTCCTGCATCCCGGACACATCCGTCTCCTTGAGCAGGCCCGCGACGCGGGTGATCGCCTGGTGCTTGGCCTCAACAGCGACGATTCCGTGCGCCGACTCAAAGGCCCGACGCGGCCGGTGAACACTCAGGCCGACCGCGCGGTGGTACTCGCCGCACTCGCGAGTGTCGATGCGGTGGTCGTCTTCACCCAGGACACGCCGCTGGAACTGATCACCGCCTTGCGCCCCCAGGTGCTGGTCAAAGGCGCCGACTACAGCGAAGCCGCGATCGTCGGCGCGACCGAAGTCCTCGGCTGGGGCGGCGAGGTCCGCCGCATCGGCCTGGTGCCGGGAAAAAGCTCAACCGCGATGATCCAACGCTCGGCGAGCACCTCGGGGACCAGCTCGGAGACAACGCGTGAGCAGGGGTGAATCGATGAACCGACCTCGACCACTGACCTGATCTTAGCCGAACTGCGCCAGATCCTCAGCCTTGTCGAGGTTCTTGCAGACCACGTTCTGGACCGTGCGGGCGATCATGCCGGAGAGATGCTTGCTCGGCCCGATCTCCCAGAAGTCGCTGATGCCGGCGGCCTGCATGCGTTGCATGGATTCGGCCCAACGCACCGGATTGGTGAGCTGCCGAACCAGCAGATCCGGAATCTCAGCCGCACGCGTCACCGGCTGGGCGTGGACATTGGCGTACACCGGAATCCGCGGATCCGTGATCGGCGTCGCAGCTAACGCCGCCTTGAGCTGCTGCGCGGCGGGCGCCATCAACGCACTATGGAAGGCCCCGGCTACCGGCAGCGGCATGGCACGACGAATGGAGAAATCCTTGGCCAAGGCGACGGCGCGATCGCACGCAGCCTTGGTCCCCGAAATCACCACCTGACCCGTGGCATTGAGATTGGCGACCTGCAGCACCTCACCCTCGGCCGCCGCATCGCACAGCTTCTGCGCCGTCGCCTCATCAGGTCCGATCAACGCCACCATGCCCGACGGCACCGCCTCGGCCGCGGCCTGCATCGCCACGCCACGAATGCGCACCAACCGCACGGCATCGGCAAAGGTCAACGCCTCGGCCGCAACCAAGGCGGTATACTCGCCAAGCGACAAGCCAGCGACCGCCTGCACATCTGGTAAATGTCCGATTTTTTCGCGCACCACCGCCAACCCCATCACGCTCGCGACGAGAATCGCCGGCTGACTGATGTCGGTACGCGTCAACTCCGACTCAGGTCCCTCGCCCATGATCCGGGACAACGAAAATCCGAGCACCGCATCCGCCTCATCAAGCAACCTGCGGGCCACCGGAAACTGCGCCGCGAGGGTCATCCCCATGCCGACGTATTGCGCACCCTGACCAGGAAAGACGAGAGCTTTTGCCATGGGATAAGTCCTTATTCCGGCGGAGTCGTAGCTCGCCCAGGAACAAGTTCCAGTCGGGCCTGGGCACGAAAGCGAATGATAGATCGGAATGCCACTAGGTTCGCGTAAAATCACTGTCGATTCGGATTGCAACGGCAAGGAATCTATCCACTGCGTGATCGCCGACGCACGATAGATCCCCCCGAATCAGGAACCAGCGCCCATTTGCACAGACGCACAGAGACCGACCATCGTCATTAGGCCACCGCTGGCGCAGCGCTGCTATTCCAGCGCCGACCATACCCACCAGCATTGGCATGATTCCACAAAGATAATAGATGTGCGGACTGAAGTAGTCCGCAGTCAAAATGAGAACGACCAGCAAGGTGACGCCCCCGGTCAGGATCAGGGGCCAAGCACCGCCTGCTCGCCAACGACCCTGCATCACCCAACACCCCCCGGCCCGGCAGATTGATCAGGCAATCCCAAGCCAACAGGTGCCAAGAGTCAGCGCAGGCGACGAGGCCCATTGATTGACCGAAGCGGTGACTCCCAACTGACCCCACACACCGGAATGCCCGACCAGAGAATGGCGGACGAAGCGCATCGAGATCAACGTGATGATGAAATCAAGAACGACTCAAGAGTCGAGCTTGCTTTCCCCTGCGGTACGTGCCCGGAAATGAAACCCAATCTCGCCAATATTGCGGATCTTCGCCCGCCAGAGTATCTCGATCAGAATTTTGAATCCTCGTGGACGCAACTCTGAAGAAACCCGGTCGAACACTTGACGTCGCAGACAGAAAAAACCTGACATGGGATCGCTTACCCGTACCCCCAGCAATAACTTCACTCCCCACGTCGCCACCAGCGAGATGAATTGGCGATACCAGGCGAATACTCCGACAGAACCACCCTCGGCATGACGCGTGGCCACCACCACCTCATACTCCTCAAGCCGAATGAGCATGTCGGGAATAATCGCCTCGTCGTGCTGCAGATCAGCATCCATCACGAAAATCCGCTGACCTTGGGCGACGCCACAGCCATCGACCACCGCCGATGAAAGTCCCTTGCGTCCGATGCGGTGATTGAGACGTATCCTCGGATCTTGCTCCGCCGCGGCCTCGACCACCCGCCACGTGCCATCAGGTGAATCATCATCGACAACGATGACTTCGTAATCCTTGTCGGCGAGGACCACCGCGAGCCGGCGGATCAGCTCCAGGATGTTTTCACGCTCGTTGAAGGTGGGGACTACAATGGAAAGGTGCGGCGACCTCATGGTACCTGAAAGCTAGAATGACAAGGCGAAAGCGGGCGAATGAAACACATCAGAGGAATGAACGACGCGATAATTTTCGTACGGAAAATAATTCAGATGGATCAGAGGAAATTCATGAAATGAGAGGTGAGCAAACGACCTCTTGGCTAATCAGCAATACGCTGAAGAGCCTTGCCATTTCACTAAGACCTGACTTCAGAAAATTCAGGTAACCAAATGCCGAGAAACACACCTGCGGCGGAAACCTGCGATGTGCACATTGAAGCGTGGCCTGTCCCACTCAGCGAAAGACGCCGATGAGCCGGCGAAAACGGTTAGCGCGTTCGGCTTTGAATTGATGATAGCTGACCGTCGTGCAACCGCGACGGCGAGCCTTGGCATTGATGAAATGACGCAGCCACAACCACCGGACATTGGTTTCGTGATTGGCTCCAGGCCGTGAAGTAAAGCGTTGCGGATGATGACGCGCAAGCCAATGGCCATAGGTCTCAAATTCGGAGAATCCGCTTATCTGGGTGCGATCGACGGCATTCATGATGCAATTGTGCCAGGGCAATCCGCCGCCGCGTGCTTCAATCTCTGTCAGTAGCTCATTCAGCAACAAGACATCTATGATCTGGAAGTTGATGATGAACGAAGGCAACGTTTGTCCCTGAGCTTGTGGAGTCCAGCCGAACAAGCGCTCAAAGGCCGTGAAATAAGGCTCATGCCACTGATCGGTGCGCTCCAACTGGTATCGTCCACCACGCCACAATTCGACCTGCTGGATCAGTACCGAATCCGCATCGATCACCGCATACGCAGGCGTTCTGCTCAGGCGGCGAAAGCTCCACTTGAGCAATTGTTGATAATACCAGCCGGTGCGGATTTTGCCGCGAACAACGATCTCAGGCATTGCGCTGCGATGAGGGATTTCGCTGATCGAATGTTCGTCCAGGAGTTCGCCGCCGGCAGCGCGCACTGCAGCTGCCGCCCTGGGACTCAGTCCGCTGCCGACGCACACCACCCGTGCCGGTGACGGTGTTAGATGGCGAAACAATGAGGTCACCACATGAGGCAGGGCCCGACGGTCTTTGGGGTGATAGGGAATAAAAACGTCGATCGCTTCCATGTCAGTCGATGGCCTCAGGAAAATCTTGGCGCACGAAATCGGCAAGCGAAAACAAACGGGTCGGGTCGCTAACTCGCATCAAACTCGTGGCCCCATGAAAGGCTGCCCATGAACTGAACGAACTGGGTGGGCCCAGAATGTAATCGCAACCCGCGAGCGCATGGAGATCCGCCGCTGCGCTGCCGGGTCCGGGTGCCCAGGCGAATTCTGCAAGCGTGGCTTCAGGAATAGGAACGTGGGTACACACCAGGAAGACGACCGATCGTGGAGCGAGCAACGTCTGCATCCGGCGCATAAATTGGGCGTATTGTGCGATCGAATAATAATACAGCCCGTTGAGGTGAGTGGCGTAGTCACCCTGGCGGACGTGAATGCCAACCACGACCTCGCCTCGCGCCCGAACCTCGGCGAGGCGCGCCTCGGCAGCGAGGCGGTGAGACTCGATAGGAGTGAAGAACGCGCGCAATGCTGATGCCTGGCGAGTTGCCCATTGAGGACAGCGGATCCGGTACCCCTGCAACAGCAGCCAGCGCGCATGTCCGGCCTCTGCCGTCAGCAATGCGGCTTGCAGATCGACTTCGATCACGCCACGTGCCCGAGCTCGCATCACCCGACCGCAGGATATCGGTGCCACTAACTTGCCAGCCTGCCACGCAATGCGCACCGCCCACATCGATTTCCCATGCGGCCGCGATTTGGTGCCGACGAAAAGGTCTGCGTACGGCTCGAACGTCGGATTGACCAGCTCCCAACCGTGCTCCAGCGTCGCCGCGAGGAGATGCGCATACACGACCAGGCGATTGCCGAGCTGAGCGTTCTCGCGACAGAAGACCAGGGTGCACGTCATGAGGACAGATTATTTATCGACCGGTTGTCCCCTGGCCAGGATCGGCTCTCAGACCACGATGGGCGAGTCCATGGCCAGTCCGCGCATCCTCCACCTTGATACCGAACGCGGTTGGCGCGGCGGCCAACTCCAAGTGCTGCTGCTGCACCGCGGGTTGCGCCAAGCCAGGGTGGACTCGACGGTGCTGTGTCGTGCGGATGAACCGCTCGCCCTGCGCCTCGCTGCCGAGGGGTTGCCGATGGTGACTGTGCGCAGCGGGCCAGGTTTCGCGTTGCGCGCCGCATGGACGGCGCGGCAGTTCGCCCGCGGCGAGACGATCCTCCATGCCCACGCGTCTGCTGCGCATGGAATCGCGCGACTCGCGGCCTGTGGCCGCGCGAATCCCCTGATCACTACCCGCCGGCTTGATTTCGCTCTGTCTCGCGGCGCGGGATCGGGCTGGAAATACGGCCAGCGAACCACCTACTGCATCGCCATCTCGCACGCGGTAGCGACCGTTTTGGAAGCAGGAGGCGTAGGCCGCGAACGGATCGTCGTGATTCCCGATGGCGTGGATCCGAGCTCAGCTGCGCCGCATCGAGAGGGCTTGCCAAAGGACCGTTTGCTCGTCCTGTGCGTCGCCGCTTTTGCCTCGCATAAGGGACATCACGTGCTGCTCGAAGCGTGGCGGCGAGTGATCGCCAGTGGAGTGACCGCCAGCCTGCTGCTAGCTGGTCGCGGGGATCTCGAAGCCATCGTGCGACGCCAAGCGACCGATGTGCCCCATGTCCATTTTCTCGGCTGGCGCGAGGACATCGCGAACCTGTGGGCAAGTGTCGACGTCGCCGTGCTCGCTTCGCTCGAAGAAGGCCTGGGCAGCACCCTGATCGATGCCCAACTCGCCGGCGTACCGGTGGTGGCGACAACCGCCGGCGGCATTCCGGAAGTCGTCGCGCACGGCCACAGCGGCCTGCTGGTCGCCCCAGGTGATCCGGCAGCGCTCGCCGGCGCACTCCAGCAACTCCTCAGCGATGAAGGTTTGCGCCGCCGGCTGAGCGCAGGTGCGCGAGCCACCGGCCAGACCTTTCTCGCGAGCACGATGGTGCAACGTTATCACGACCTCTACCTGCGGATCGCTGCTGCATGAGTCCCATTTCTGCCGTCATCATCACTCTCGACGCTGAGCGGCATCTCGATCAGGTGCTGAATTCATTGCGTGGAGTCTGCGCTGAAATCGTGGTGCTCGATTCCGGCTCGACCGATGCCACCCAGGCGATCGCCGAACGCCATGGAGCACGATTCCAGGTCCAGCCCTTCACAGGTTATGGTGAACAAAAGCACGCGGCGATGACCCTGGCGAGCCACGACTGGATCCTATCCCTCGATGCCGACGAGGTCCTTGATGAGACTGCCCGCTCCGCCCTGCGCAGCGTGCGACTTGAAGATGTCCAGGCCTGCTGGCGCATCCGTCGGCGGAATCACGTCGGGCAGCGCGAAATCCGCTACGGCCACTGGAGCCCCGACTGGTGCATCCGATTGTTCAACCGCTCGCACCATCAGTTCAGTGTCGATGCCGTGCATGAGGCGGTGCATCCGCGCGGTGCGCTGCATACGCTGGCCGGCAGCCTGCTGCATTTCGGCTACATCGATCTCGCGGACATCATCCGCCTCAAATACCATCGGCTCAAAGGCGAGGTCTATCGGACTAAGGGCCGTCGCGCCGGAACCCTGGCGCTGGCCTTCCGCGCGGGATGGGCATTCACCCACAGCTTGGTGCTGAAGCGCGGTTTTCTCGATGGCCAGGCGGGCGTCATGGTCGCACTCTCCGCGGCAGTGAATGCGACCATGGGCTTGGCGATTGCGTCGTGGCCCAGCGACCGCCAGCGATGAATCTGAAATTCACATCCGACTCTCCATTTTTTCATAATCCCACCGTGAACTCTCAACGACGCCACTCGACAGCACCTGCCGATGGGGCGAGGAATACATGAATGCTGGCTGACCCTGAACCGGTGATCGTCCGCATCTATGGCGGACTTGGCAATCAGCTGTTCATGTACGCCTGCGGCTTGGCGTTGGCCTGCCGCCATCAGCGACCGCTGCGGATTGATGTCGGTGGCTTGGCCTGGGAGCAACACCGGCCCTTCGCACTGGGCAATTTCGACCTGCGCGCGCCACCCGCCAGCGCGGCCGAGGTGCGCCGCATTCGTGGCTTCAGCGACAGCAAACTCAGCCGCGAATGGTTCAACTTCCGCCGGTCGCTCGGATTGACGGGGAATACCGGCTTCATTCGCGAAAACGGTTGGCGCTTTGACCCGAAAATCCTGGATATCTCCGGCCCATGTTACCTGAAGGGTCACTGGTTGAGCGAAAGATACTTTGCCGATCAGGCGGCCGCTGTCCGCACCGATCTGCGCTACCGTTCGCCGCCAGCTGGGCGCAACGCCGAATGTGCGACGCAGATCGCGGACTGTCAGGAATCCGTCAGCATCCATGTCCGACGTGGCGATTACCTCGCGGGCGGCAATGAGTCGATCTATGCAGGGCTGGATCGCGACTATTACAAGGCGGCCCTAGCTCAGCTCTGCCAGCATCTGAAGCAGCCACGATTCTTTTGTTTTTCCGATGATCCACAGGCCGCCCGTCGCGAGTTGGATCTACCTCGAGAAACGGTGTTCGTCGATCATAACGGCAGCGCGGGCCATGAGGATCTGCGGCTGATGTCGCTCTGCCGCCATCACGTGATCGCCAACAGCACGTTTTCGTGGTGGGGGGCGTGGCTCGCTGAGCACCCAAGCCAAGTCGTGATCGCCCCCAAGACGTGGTGGATCCATCCCGACTACGATGACCGTGACATCATTCCTGCCCGTTGGCTCCGCGTCGCCAACACCGGCTAAAGTTAACCCTGAAAAAAAGCAGTTGGAGTCGTCAATCGCTTGAAAATACCGCGCATTTCTGCGTTCCCGTCTTTCCTTCAGCACACCGGCGAGGTGTCCTGGAAACGCAGGTGTGGTCCATATGCAAGGCGCCCGATGCGATGGAATGGCAGCGCCATTTCGAGTATTGGGCAACGCCGCAGATGGGCTGCAACTGCGTTTTCCAGGTTAAATAAGCTGCTGCAGCTTGACCAATTCTGCATAAGCGCCCTGGCGCGCGACGAGTTCGGCGTGGGTGCCGGATTCAAGGATACGCGAGGGTCCGCCACCGGGAGGTTTGCCGATGACGTGGATGCAGTCGGCGTGCTGCACCGTCGCCAGGCGGTGGGCGATGACGATCGTGGTGCGGCCGAGCATCAGGGCGTCGAGGGCTTCTTGGACGTGTTGTTCGCTGGCCGCATCAAGGGCGCTGGTCGGCTCGTCGAGGAGCAGGATCGGCGCGTCGCGCAGCAGCGCGCGGGCGATGGCGATGCGTTGGCGTTGACCACCCGACAGGCGGCCCCCGCGATCGCCGACCACGGTGTCGTACCCTTTACCACCTTCGAGGGCGAGGATCGCATCGTGGACGTGCGCGCGGCGTGCCGCCTGTTCGATGTCGGCATCGGTCGCGGCGGGTTTGCCATAACGGATGTTGGCGCGCACGGTGTCGTTGAAGAGGAATGAATCCTGGCTGACGATCGCCACATGATGGATCAGGCTGTCGGCCTGCACCGTGCGCATATCGATGCCATCCCACGTGACCCGACCGCCCGTGACATCGCGCAAGCGCGGCAGCAGATCGAGGATCGTGCTTTTGCCACCACCCGATGGGCCGACCAGCGCGGTGGTGCGCCCGACCGGAATCACCAGATCGATCTGCGCGAGGACTGGCTCGCTGGTGCCCGTCGCGTCAGATGCGGTGTAGCCGAAGGTCACTCCTTCAAGGCGCAATTCACGCTGCGGCGGTGTCACTGCCAGCGCACCAGGCTGATCGATCAGCTTGGGCTGCCGATCGAGGATCGCGAACACCCGCTCGGCCGCGGGCAGGTTCTCTTGGATGTCGCCCCAGACTTTCTGCAGTTCACGCAACGCGCCGATTAGCAGGCCGACAAAGGTCAGCGACACCAGCAGGTCGCTAGGCGTGATCCACCCGCGGACGAACAGCAGCGAGGCGAGGAACATCGCGCCGCCGGCCATCAGCAGCACCGAACCTTGTGTGATGCCTTCGGACTGCGCGCGGGCCCGGGCTACCCGCTGCCGGTCTCCATACAGATCGTCGTTCAGCCCGGCATAACGCGCGACTTCACGCTCGGTCGAACCCATGGTCTTGATCACCCGGATGCCGCCCGTGATCTGCTCGAAGGCGATCAAGGTGGTGGCGAGGGTTTCCTGGGCCCGCTGGGAACGATGCCGGGTTTTACGCAAGATACGGGCGATGATCGCACCGATCGGCACCAAGACGACGAACACCGCCAGACCGATCTGCCATGAGGCCCAGAACACCGCCCCGACATAGCCCACCGCCAACGCCGGTCGCTGGATGAATTTGCCGAAAAGCAGCGACTGCACCGAGTACATCCGATCAAGATCCGAGGTCACCCGCGCCAGCAGTTCGCCGCGCGCCAACTCGCCGTGAAAGGCCAGATCGAGTCGCACCAGATGCGCGACAAAGCGTGAGCGCAGATCGCGCATGCAGCGGTTCGCGAGGTACTGACCCGTCAACCACGCGGAATAGGCCAGCACTCCCAGGGGCAGCGCCAGGGCCAGCATCACCACTGCGACGTGCTGCACCGCGCTGATCGCAGCCGAAGTTTCGCTGCCTCCGCCATGCTGCACGGCGGTCAATGCCTCAATCAATTCCTTGAACAATTTGCCCTGAAAACCAGTCAAGGCGGTCACCGTCGCGGTGGTCAGCAGCATCAGCACGACCAGCGAACGATACTCCCACCCTTGCTTAATGATGCGTTTGAGGAGCGGCCATTGGCCGGTGGCGGAATCGGGCATGCGTGACGCAGCGTACATCGGGGTGACCGGGCGAAACGCGGGAGTGCGCGGTGGCGCAAACCCATCATGGGTCTATATTGTCACCATGTCCGAGGATGTGGATCCGCAGCCGACCCAAAGCAACGGGCCCACGCCTGAGGTGACCGCCGCGGTCGAGGCAACCGTGGCGATCCTCGGCCCTGCTGGGTCATTGGCGCGCGAGCTGACCCATTATGAATCCCGTCCGCAGCAATTGGCCATGGCGGCAGCGGTGGCCGAGGCGCTGACCGCTGGCGGGCACGCGGTGGTCGAGGCCCCGACCGGGGTCGGCAAGTCCTTCGCGTATCTGGTGCCGGCGATCCAGAACGCCTTGGCCAGCGGCAAGAAGATCGTGATTTCGACCGGTACCATCGCGTTGCAGGAACAGCTCATGGGTAAAGACATTCCGCTGTTGCAGCGGGTGTTTCCGACGTTGAAAGCAGTGCTCGTCAAGGGTCGCCAGAATTATGTCAGCCTGCGCCGGTTGGGCTTGGCCAGCGATGGTCAGCAAGCGTTGTTCGACACCCGCGATGACACCCAGGCGCTGCGCGAGGTCAGCCAATGGGCGAAGGACACCACGATCGGCGACCTCGCAGACCTGGGCTATGACCCATCGCCCGCGGTGTGGCGGCAAGTGCAGAGCGACCGCAACAATTGCCTGGGGCGCAAGTGTCCGCGCCACAGCGAATGTTTTTTCTACGCCGCCCGCAAATCGATGGAGGACGCCCACATCCTGGTCGTCAACCATCACCTTTATTTTTCCGATCTCAGTCTGCGCGACGAACACGCCGGCATCCTTCCGGCGCACGACACCGTGATCTTTGACGAGGCGCACACCCTGGAAGATGTCGCCACCGACCATCTCGGCACGTCGCTCAGCGAAGCCCAGATCCGTTTCTTCCTCGACGGCCTGTGGAATGCCAAGGGCAAAGGCCTGCTCGCCAATCCGGGCTATGACAGCGCGCAAGTCATCGTCGATTATGCGCGCCAGGCGAATCAGACGTTGTGGAAGGATGTCGCGCTGCTCGGTATCGATCGCAATGAAGAGACCCTGCGCCTGACCAGTCCCGATCAGGTGGCGAATCCGCTGAGCCCGGCGTTGGACGCGTTGGCGCGCGCACTCGATGCACTGCTGGCACGCGCCGATGACGAGAACTCGACTGCCGAACTCAAAGCCCAGATCACCCGGGCGACGGTGATTGCCGGCGCCTTGCGCGCGGTGCTCGAAGTCGCCACGCCACCCGATGGCGTGCCGCACGTGCATTACGTGCACGTGCCGCGCGGTCGGGGCGGCGCCTCCTTGAGCATGAGTCCACTGTCGGTCGCGAGCCTATTAAACGACCGCCTGTTCAGCAAAATGCGCACGGTGGTGTTGACCAGCGCCACCCTGGCGGCTGACGACAGCGAGCGGTTCCTGTTTCTGCGTCGACGTCTTGGCCTTGATGGCGGACTCGCCAAACGTTTGGATTCACCGTTCGATTACCGCACCCAGGCCAAGTTGATGCTGAACCAGACGCCGCTGGATCCGAATTCGGAGCGCTATGAAAGTGCGCTGGCGGTGTGGCTGACCGAGTACCTGGCAGATCCCGAACGGGGCAAGGTCGGCGGCAGTTTCATCCTGTTCACCAGCTATCGCCAACTGCAACGGGTGCATGACCTGGTGCGTCCGTCGCTTGATCGCACCAACCGTTTTGTGCTGCGCCATGGTGATGGCATGGGTCGAGCGCAGATGTTGGAATTATTCAAGCGCGTCGGCGACGCGGTGCTGTTTGGCACCTCCAGCTTCTGGGAAGGCGTCGACGTCCCAGGCGATGCACTCAAACATGTGATCATCACCAAACTGCCGTTTGAAGTGCCCAATCATCCGGTCGTCGAGGCTCGTCATCACGAGATCCAACGCCGTGGCGGCAACCCGTTCATGGAGCGCACGGTGCCCGAGGCGATCATCAAATTGAAGCAGGGCTTTGGGCGCCTGATCCGCACCAAGCTCGACACCGGCACGGTCGCGATCCTCGACCACCGCATCCTGACCAAAGCCTATGGCCGCTATTTTCTGCGCGCCCTGCCGCCGTGCGCGATCGAGATGACGTCGCTCGTCTGAGGTTTTACGGGACAGTACTTTCTTCTGAGGGCTGTCCGACCGTGGATGAATGAAGACACAGCGGCTCGCTTAACCACGAACACTGCTTCCATGATCAAGCTGTTTGGATCACAATAAGAGCGTTAAGCGATTATTTTTTTTGGAGCCCTCATGTCTCGCAATCTCTGGTTCCTACCTGCGCTGTTGTTGATCCTGACGTGCGCAGTCGTCTCGGACGCCGTCGAGCCCCTGGGTATCACCACCAGATCAGTGGTCACCGGGCTGAGCAAGCCGACCGCGATGTGTCCAATTCCTGGCGACAACCAACGCTTGTTGGTGATCGAACAGCACACCGGCAAGATCCGCGTGATCCTCAACGGCGTGCTCCAATCCACCGCGCTGGCGACCGTTGGCGGGATCAGCACTGGCACTGAACAAGGGCTGGTTGGCATTGCTTGCCACCCTGATTTCGCGACCAACGGCTGGCTTTTCATCAACTGCACCAACACCGCAGGCAATACCGAGATCCGCCGACTGCATGTGGCCTCGGGCAGCTCAGCCGCCGATGCCTACAATGCGGCAACCGATTTGGTGCTGGCCTACACCCAACCGGAAGCCAATCACAATGGTGGCTGGCTCGCGTTCGGGCCTGATGGCAAGCTTTATATTGGTGCCGGAGATGGCGGCGGCAGTAACGACAACCACGGCACCATGGGCGGCAATGCCCAGGACCTGAACAGCCCGCTTGGAAAAATCCTACGCTACACCGTCTCCAGCAGCGGCGCCCTCGCTATTCCAAGCGATAACCCGTACGCCGGCGTCTCAGGAAAATTCGGAGGAATCTGGGTGTACGGTCTGCGACATCCCTGGCGGTGCAGCTTTGATCGCAGCACCGGCGAGCTGTGGATCGGTGACGTCGGACAAGATAATTATGAAGAGATCGACCGCTTGGCCGCGGGCGAAAAAAATGTGAATTTCGGCTGGCGAATTCGAGAAGGCGCCCACGCCACGGGCCTTGGCCCCACTGATCCCGGAAATCTCCGTGAACCGGTGCTCGATTATAATCGCACTTTCGGCAGTTGTGTGATCGGCGGCCACGTCTACCGCGGAGCTGCCATCCCGAGTCTGGTCGGCACGTATCTGTTCGCGGATTACGGCGGCAATAAATTCTATTCATGGACGGCTGCCACCAATCGGGTGGATCGCAGAACGGAACTTGTCGGCAACAACACCATCAGCCCAGTGGTCTCGATCGACGCCGACAATCTCGGAGAATTGTATCTGTGCGACTATGACAACGGCACCTTATGGCAGGTGATGCCCAGCCTGCAAATCACCACGTCGACAGTGCCGAATGCCCTTCGTGATTCCTCCTATTCAGCTCAGCTCGTCGCCGTTGGCGCGGTCGGGGCGACGACCTGGACGCTGACATCCGGCACGCTGCCCGGTGGCATCACGCTCAGCACAAGCGGACTGCTGAGCGGCACACCGACGACGGTGACCAGCGCGACCTTTATCGTCAGTGTCACCGACGGATCCGTGACCAATGCCCGGAGTTTGACCCTGACCGTGACCGCGCCGCAGCCGCTGGCGATCACCACCACGGCGCTGCCCGCTGGACGCACGGCGCAGGCGTATCGCGCGGTGCTGGCGGTCAGCGGCGGAGTGCCGCCGCTGACCTGGTCGCTGACCTCGGGCACGTTGCCGAGTGGCCTGACCCTGAGCAGTGATGGCGTGCTTAGCGGCACCCCGGCGACCGGCGGCACGTTAGCGCTGACGATACGCGTGGCCGACAGCACCGGCGACCAGACCAGTCGCGCGCTGACCCTCATCCTCGATGACGCCCCGCTGATCACCTCGACCGCACCGGGCGAAGGCGGCATCGGCTTGGTGTGGAGCTATCCCGTCATCGCGGTCGGCAAAACACCGCGCACCTTGACCATAGTCACCGGCCCGGCGGGCATGACCGTGAGTGGAGCCACGCTGAGCTGGACGCCGACCAGCGCGGGCACCGAATCCGTCACCATCCGGGTCAGCAACGGCGTCTCGCCCGTGGCGGAACAAAGCTTCACCATCACCTCGGCCGCTCGCGGGATTCCGCTGCGACCGTCGAGCCCCGCCTACCTCGGCATGCCAACCGATCCTGCCTCGCTGCCGACATTGCTGAGCACCACCGGTACGTTCAGCGACACCACGAGCCTGACGCCGGTCGCGGCGCTCATCCCCTACAGCCTGAATCTGCCGTTCTGGAGTGATCACGCGGTGAAGACCCGCTGGGTCGCGGTTCCTGAAGGCCAGACCGTCGGCTGGTCGGCAGATGGCCAATGGACCTTTCCCACCGGGACGGTGTTCGTGAAGCATTTCGCCATCGCCCTGGACGAGCGCCAGCCAACCGTGCTCCATCGCTTGGAAACCCGCATCTTGGTGCAAGACGCAGCCGGCATCCATGGCGCCAGCTATCGCTGGAACGCCGCTGGCACCGACGCCACGGTCGTGCTCGCTGCGGCCACTGAGATGCTGTCGGTCACCACCGCCAGCGGCACGCGCAACCAGGAATGGTATTTCCCGAGCACCACCGACTGCCTGGCGTGCCACTCGATTAACTCGGGGATGGTGCTGGGCCTGAATTCGCGGCAGCTCACCCGTGACATGACCTATCCAAGTGCCACCGAGCAGCAGCTCACGGCGTGGCGTTTTGCCAAATTGTTCAGCGCTGCGCCAAGCGACGCCGCGATCGCTGCCGTGGTTCGGCTGTCGGCGATTGGCGCACCTGGGGCCAGCCTCGAGCTGCAAGCGCGTAGTTATCTCGATGTGAATTGCGCGCCCTGTCATCGTCCCGGTGGGGCACCAGCAGCGTTCGATGCCCGTTTCACCACTGCATTGGGCAGCGCCGGACTGCTCGACGGCGTGGTCGCGGATCCACTTGGGATCGCCGGAGCGCGAGTGGTGGCCCCGGGGAATCCTGCCGCTTCGATCATGTTGGTTCGCGCGCTGAGTTCCGACCCCAGCATCCGCATGCCAAGAATCGGCCGACGCACGGTCGATGTACCGGGTACCACGATGCTACGCGATTGGATTCTTTCGACGGGCACTACTCCAACTCCAACGCCAACGCCAACTCCAACGCCCGAGGCCCCCGTGGTGCCCATTGAGTCTACTCCCGTGGCGGATGATTCTAAAGGAGGCTGTGGCGTCGGTGGTATGGCCGCGCTTTTTCTCGTAATGACTGGCTTGGGCGTGATCGCCGTCAGAACCGGCCGGCGGCCGTGATGCCAAAGCTGCGTGGTTCGCCCGAAACAGCGACCTGCTGGCCAGCTTGGGTCACGCTGGCGCGGGTCCAAAAACCTGCGTCACCGAGATTGCGGCCCCACACGAACAGCGACCACGGACCCGCATCGTAACCGATGCGCGCACCGAGCAGGCGATACGCATCTTGCTCAATCTGATTCTGGTCATCAGCGTAATACGCCCCGATCGCCGACAGATCGCCGCGCACGACCAGCCCTGATTCATCGCGCCACTGCAACCCGGTGTACCCGTCGTAACTCGGGGCCATCGGCAGATGATTGCCGGCCAGATCGGCGGTACCGGAGTCGTACTCGGTGAACACCGGGCGCAGGGCTCCGATGCCGGCCAGGAAATCCAAACCGGGCATGACTTCGGCGGTGAGATCGCTCTCGACCCCGGTGATGCGCGCGCGTGCCGCATTACGGATGAGGAACGTCGTCGGCGGTGCCAACACCGTCACTTGCTTGTCGTGGTAATCCGTGACGAAGGCACCGAACGACAGACGCAGCCGTCGATCGAGTGCGGCGATGCGTTGACCGAATTCGTAGGTCCAGGCGCTTTCGGCGCCGTATCCGCCGTCGATTTCGCTCACTGCCGCCGGGGTCAGGTTGTAACCACCAGGAGTGTTTCCGCGCGCCACTGACCACCACGTCAGCACGTCCTCGCTCCACGCATAGGCGAGGCTCGCTTTGGGCAGCGCCACATTGTCGCTGCGTCGATCGTCGTAGGTGAAACCAGCAGTGAGATTGTCGCGGTAGGTGTAATCGACCACTTGCTGCTGGTGCTCGAGGCGCAGGCCCCCGGTCAGGGTCCAGCCCGGCCCCAGCGGCAGGCCCGCTTGGCCGAAGGCCGCGAGATTGCTGCTCGTCTGCGTGCCGCCACGCACGACCTGCAGTCCGGGCGGTAACGCCACACTCGGCGCGATGGTAAGAGGCGCATCGACCTGCTGGCGCTCGCCGGACGCATACAAGCCGACCAGCCAGACGTTCAGGCCGTGGCCGCCGCCGTAGCGAACTTCCTGCGAAACTTGCTGACGGACGGTTTCTTTGCGTAGCGTCGAACCGGGCACCGGCGAAAAATCGATGTCGAGATCAAACACGTCCCGGGTGCGGCTGAGGCCGGTGATCGCGGTCACCGTGCGCTGATCGCCATCGTCATCTCCGGCATGTCGCGACAGCGTCAGTCCGCCGGCGGTCACATCGGCGGAAAATTCTCCGGTGTCGCTGTTCTGCGTCTGATTCCGGCGCGCGAGATCCAGCGGGGCAAATTGATCGCCGGTGGTGCGATTCCGAACCATGAGTCCGGTGACCTGGGCGCGCCAGCCTTCGCCGATCGCCCAAACGAGTTTGCCCTGGCCCTGCACGTCGCGGCTCGCCGATGCGCGCTCGTCGTCGGTGACCACGTTGGTCCGCCAGCCATCGCTGCGCTCGCCGCGGACGGCGAGGCGGACTCCAACCGTGTCGCTGATCGGGCCACCGGCGGCAGCCGCAGCGGCCTGAGTATTGAAGGAAGACGCGTCGAGCTGGCCCCAGCCCGACCAATGGCGGCCGGGGCTGCGCGTGGTCACCGCGACGACCCCAGGAATCGTGTTCTGGCCATACAACGTGCCCTGCGGGCCGCGCAGAATTTCGACCTGTTCCGCATCGAGCACGCCATCGAGACCCAAGCCGCGCGGACTGATGCCATCGATGACGATGCTCGCCGGAGTCTGATCCGACAAGCCGCTGATGCCGCGAATCACCGGATAGGACGTGTGCCCACCGAGATTGATGGCGTGGACATTGGCAACCTGGCTGAACACCTCATCGAGGGTGCGATCGCCACGATCTTCGATCTGCTGACCGCCGATCACCGCGACCGACGTCGGCACCTGGCCGATTTCAGCGACGGCCTTGGTGCCGTTGACGACGATCCGGGGGGCGTCGAACACGGGCTCTGGCGCAGACTCTTCCGCGATCACCGTGGGCGACCATCCACAGGCCGTGGCAAGCGCGAGTAGCGTCAGTGAGATGGGGGTGCGCGGCATGTTTCTAGGGGATCCCATCATCGACGATCGGCTTGGCGGGGGCTGCGGATGGAACGGGAACTGGCGCTGGGCCAGCGCCTTTGGGATCAAGCAGCCGCTGCACCGCCTGATCGACATTGCGTTCGACTTCCTCGATCGTCGCCCCGCCCAAATCCGCGCTGACGATCACGCCGGCGCCGTCGAGCAGGATCAAACGCGGAATCGAATCGATGTGCCACGCCGCGGCGAACTCTGAATCCCATCCCAGTCCATCACCGACAATTGGATAATTGATGCCGTGACTGGCGATCCACGCCGGCAGGGCGCCGATGGTGTCAGGGGTGTCGAGCGACACGCCGAGCACCTCGACGCCACGTGGCTGCCAACGCGTCGCCAAGGCGGTGACCGCCGGGGCCATCTGGGCGCAAGGTTTGCACCACGTGGCGAAGACATCGATCAGCACCGGGGCACCCGGCTTCAGGTCCGCGAGGCTGAGCATGCCGCCCTTGCCATCGAGCCGCTTCAGGCGCAACGGTGGCGCAGGTTGGCCGGAAAGTTTCTGGACCCCGGTGAGCGCGGCCTCGGCGGAGATCGTCGCCGCCGGGTCATCCCGATGCGCTTGCAGGAAAATCCGCACCTCGTCGGGAGTGGCGCCGGCGGCTTCCATCGCGGTCAGCCGCAGGGCATACATCGGCACTCGTTCGCCTGGATCAGCACTCGCGAGCAAGGTGATCGCCGCATCGAGGTCGACCATCGCCGCCGGTTCGCGGCGCATGAGCGCCGCGCGCGCACGCGCCGCCAGGGCGCGGGCCTGAACGCGCACGCTCGGCGGATGCGCGGGATCCAGCGCCGCAACCGCGGTCACCGGATCCGGCAAAGGTGTTTCGGCCGCCTGCACACGCACCTGCCACGCCGCGACCCAAGCGAGCATCGCGCGCTCGCGCAGCGCCGGTGTGGCAGACGCAGCAGCAAGGATTTCACTGATCGCAGCCGTCGCCTTGGCCGGTTCCAGGGCATCGAGCCAGGCTTCGGCCAACGCGGCGAGCAACGCAGTGCGTTCACCCGCCGCCAGCCCCGGAGTGTCGACCAGTGCCGCGATCGCGTTGGCGCGCGCGGGATTGCCGACGGTAAGTTCATCAGCCGGCACCGCCGCATTGGCCGCCGCGAGCAGGTCGTCAGCGGTTGCCGACCACAGCGGCAAGCCAGCACCCAAGACCATCACCAGCCAGCGCATCACCGAGCCACCTTCGCCTGCTCGTGCTGCTGCTCAGGCTGCTGCTTAGAGTGGAGGCCCGGCAGATCGGCTCGGTGACGGGAAATGATGTCGAGAACTCGTTCATGCAGAATCCCATTGGTCACCACCGCGTTGCCGGTGCGCAGCGACGGCGTCCCATCAAGATCAGTGGCGCGACCGCCGGCCTCGCTGACCACCAGGCTGGTGGCCGCAATGTCC
>JANYGY010000059.1 GCA_025362255.1 Planctomycetales bacterium | reverse complement strand
GCGATCAGGTCCAGGCATCGAGGTATCCTTTGATGGGCAGCCAGGATTCACGGGGCACGTGGCCACCCATGACCTGGACTACGGCGGCGCCGGCCTTGGCCGCAAGAATGCCGCATTGGTCGAGCGACAATCCACGGAGATACCCGGCAAGAAATCCGGCAGCCCAGCAATCGCCGGCGCCGGTGGTGTCGATCGCTTCGACCATTTCGGCGGCAACCCGCACGCGCTGGTCGCCACGTTGGATCAGCGCGCCTTCGCGGCCGAGTTTGACCACCGCCAATCGGGTGCGGCTGGCCAGATCAGCGAGCGCGGCTTCGGCGCCATCAGGGTGCCAGGCTTTGGCTTCATCTTCGTTGGCGAAAACCAGATCGACCTGGCCCGAGAGCAATTCCTCAAGCACCGCCTTGTTGGCCATCACGACTTCAAACGACGCCAGATCGAGAGCGAGTTCGCAACCGGCCGCCTTGGCCGCCTTGGCGATCGCGCGCGTCAGATCGTGGTTGAACAGGGTGTAGCCCTCGAGCATCACCAACTTGGCGCCGGCAAAGGTCTCGGCCGTGATCGCCGCCGGATCGAGCGCCGCCGCCGCCGCCAAACAGGTGCGCATGGTGCGTTGCGAATCGGGTGTCACCAAAGACAGCACGTGTCCGGTCGGCAGCTCAGCATGTTCGATCAAGCGCGGTTCGCAGCCCTGTGCCTGCAACGCGCTGCGAAAGAATTCAGCGTAGCTATCACGCCCGATCGAGCCGACGAAGGCCGAGCGGATGCCGAGATTGGCGCACCCCACGGTGGTGTTGCTCGCCGCGCCGCCGGGGGCACGGACCGCGGATTTCTTGGCTTTGCCGAGCAGGCTCTCGATCTCAGCCGCACCAACCAGCTCCATGCCGCCTTTGCTGCCCGTCACATGTTTGGCGAGGAAACCGTCATCGACGGTCAACAGCAGATCGACCAGGGGCGAGCCGATGCCGATTATTTCCGGAGCCATTTCGGGAAGCATGTCAGTGGCCATGAGGCTGAGGTTCTTGAGCTATTCGGTTGTGAAAAAAAAACGGAAACCAGCGACGGCGAAAAATAGCGCCATCCAAAAGATTATTTGGTGCCCTCATCCATGATCCGTGCGACTTCCATGAGGATGCCGGCAGCCGAACCCTGCAAGGTGCGTTGGCTCGAGACCACCACATCCGCATGGAACGCGAAACGGGGCGGCGGATTGGTGGCGATGGCGACCAGGGCATCCATGCCGTTGAGCGCCCCGGTGCTGGCATGGATCGGCGTGCCCTTGTCCATCCATACGGAATTCACCGCAGTTGCGGAATTCGTGCCGACCAGATCGAGGCGCCCCGATTTGGCGGTAGTCTGGAAGAACTGCAGGAGATCGAGCAGGCCACCGGTGACTTCGCCGGTGAACGTCGCGCCCTGACTCGACAGGTCGGCCAGGTTGAAGCCAGGCCCCATGGTCTCCAAGGTCGAGATCTGCGGCGCCTGGTTGCCGAGCGAACCTGGATCGCCACCCGGCGGCAGCAGGTGCATGCGATAGACTTGGCCGCCGATCTGGATCTGGCAGCCGTCGTCGATCCGCGTCGGTTCGGACACCCGCTGATTATTGGCGAGCACGCCGTTGCGGCTTTTGAGGTCGGTCAACACCCAGCAGGCATGCTGCGACTGCCAGCGCATTTCCGCATGCCGGCGCGACACCAGGGCGTCTTGCAGGACGATGTCGACGCCTTCTTCGCGGCCAAAGATGTAGGGCCGATCGATCTTGAGCCGATAAGCGCGGCGCGATGCGGAAACGAGGTAGTAATCGACAACCATGCTGATTGCGCGGCAGGGTAGGCGAGGGTCCAAGTGCGGCAAGGACTGGCGTTCGCGCCGCCCGGGGCAGGGTTTAACCGTGCCTTCACTTGCCCGCCTACATGACCCGTTGCTGAAACCATCAGTGCTGTTTCCCGAAGCGGAAAGCGTGCTTCCATCGCCCGACGATATCCGCCCGGTTTCAGCTTTGCGCACCGCGCTGCGCCGGATCGACGGCTGGGGTCCGCTGGCGTGGAAGGAACTGCTGGGCGGTTGGCGGTTGAGCCCGCCCGCGGTGCTGACCTTCAGTCTGCCTGAACTCGACGTCGACGGTGACGCCGATGAACGCGTCTGCTTCCTGGTGGTGAAACATGGGCTTGGCGAACCCACCGATGCTGCTGATGCGATCGCGATGGCCGACTGGATAGGTCGCGAATTGGCCACGACCCTGTTCGCCAAGCCCGCGATCCACGCCTGGAGTTTACGCCCCGGACAAGCGGTTCGCGCCAGTAATGCCTGCTGGTTCGCCGATGGCCTGCTCATGGTGCGCATGCAGGTCGAGCTGCCCTATGCCGGGATGGGCATCGATCCCGCGCGCGTCGCCCGGTTCGTCACCCAGGTTGCGCGCACCGCTGCCGACCTGGCCACACCCCGGTCACGCCCGCGTTTGCAGGCACATCGCCGCAGCCTGCACCGCCAGCGACTGATGCGCGCGGCCTTGCCCGCACACGGCTTGGTAGCCTTCATCGGCGAAGGCTCCGTGCTGCCGCGCAGCGCCAACGGCTTCATGTTAGCTGGGGCAAATCCGCTCGGCGTACCCGGTGCCCTGCGCATGTCGCTCGCCCTCGGTCGTCAGGGCACGATTCACGGCTGGGGTATCCGGTCCGGCGTCACCGCCATCGCCGGGGCGCCTTATCACGGAAAATCGACCGTGCTGCAGGCGCTCCAATCGGGCATCGACGATCATCCGCCAGGAGATGGCCGCGAATTGGTGGTCTCCGATCCAAGCGCGCTGCTGGTTCAAGCCGAAGACGGCCGGGCGATCAAAGACACCAATCTGTCAGGCTTTTTCGCGGCCCTGCCCGGCGCTGATCCCCGCCACTTCAGCACGAGTCGCGCTTCAGGAGCGACTAGCATGGCGGCCAGCGTGGTACAGGGGATCGCGGCCGGATGCCGCCTACTGCTGATCGACGAAGATACCGCCGCGAGTAATTTCCTGTTGATCGATCCAGTGATGCGTCGGTTGTTGGGCCCAACCCTGCGCGGCACCACGACGCTGCTTGAAGTCCTGCCCGCTTTCGCTGCTGCGGGGATATCGACGGTGCTCGTCGCCGGCTCCAGCGGGCACTCCCTGGCGGTCGC
>JANYGY010000037.1 GCA_025362255.1 Planctomycetales bacterium | reverse complement strand
GCAGCAGCGGCATCCAAGGTAAACGTCGCGGACTGTTCCTTGATGTCAGCGCGCAGGTTCAACGACTGGCCAAAGGTTGCCTTTCTCCAGGCGCCGAATGCGCGGGCGCGCTCACGGACCAAAGCAGGCATGCAGCCGCTCCGGTCAGGCGCGAAGTTCGGCAGAAAAGTCGATCCGCGTCCGATGGTGGCATAGAAATGTTCGATCATATCGGGAAGCTCTGTGACCCCGTCGCCATTCCAGAACCAGCCACCACTGAACACCGTATTCGATTCCCACACCACATATTGATCACCATGCTCAGGATCCATGACCGGATCACCTTGACCCTCACCTGTATCAACCCGTTTGCTCGCATGCCATAATGGGTAGCACGAGCGACCTCCGTGAAATCCACCATGGGCGTCGAGATCTTTGGTCAGATAGACGTCAGCTTTCAAGATCATACAGTTTGGCTGGAGTCGACGAACTTCAGCGATAATCGCCAACCAAAAAGGCTCAATCAACTCTGGCTTTAGAATCCCTTGCGTCTCACCGATGTGATCAGTCCACAGATAACCGATGTCGCCATAATTGGTCAGCAGCTCACGAATTTGCATGATCTGTTGATTTTGGAAACGCTCTAATTCGCCCGGTTCTGAGAGGCGACGATTGGTGCATTCAAACCATTGCTCATGCCAAGCAATCGCATCGCCAGGACGGAAAAGTGATCGCGCATCCATCAGCGAAGAATGATAGAAGCACGGCTTGATCCCACCACGCCGACAGGCTGCCACGAACTCGGCAACCACATCACCCTGGCCATTTCGCCATGGACTGTTGGCAACGGAGTAGTCGGTGGTCTTGGTTGGCCACAGACAAAAACCCTCTTCATGCCGAGATGTGAGGACGGCATACTCAGCCCCCATATCTTTGGCGGTCGCCACCCAATCGTCACAGTTCAATGCCGTCGGATGGAAGGTGGCCGGAGGATGCGCTCCCTTTCCACCCGTGCCTTCGCCGGTGAAGGTATTCATCCCGAAATGAATAAAGAGGCCGAGGCCCATTTCCTGAAACGCCAACTGCTGGGCATTCGGATACGGGACCACCGTGGTGATGCCGGCAGCCACCGGCTCGACGGGTCGCACGTCAATCAGACGATTGGGAGCAGATGACTTTGAATTAGCGGCGGTATTCATAGGTACTTCCAAAGATATCATGTCATTTTTTAAAAACAGATGCATCTACACCGAAAAAATTTGGCGATCAAGAGTAAGCGAAAAGTCTCGATTATGAGAGTGGTGCATTGAGCCCCAAAGGGGCCGGGCATACCAGCCCAGGGCAACGCCCTGGGAACAGAAACCCGAGCACTATTCGCGTTCTGAAGGAACGCCGCATGGCGTCATGTTACCATCTATACCACTGCTATGCGGCGTTCCTTCAGAACGCATTTCCATGCCTGACGTCTTTCCCAGAGTTGCACTCTGGGCTGGTATGCATTGCCCCGTTGGGGCGGGATATATTTTTTCTAAGATGCTATGCCCGCAACAACGACACTTGAGTCAGCCACCAAAAATGGTTAAGGAAAATCGAAGCAGCAAATAGGGCGAAACAATGGTAGGCGGTACGTCTCAGCTATGAGAGAGGAAGAGAGAGGTGCATTGAGCCCCAAAGGGGCCAGGCATACCAGCCCAGGGCAACGCCCTGGGAACAGAAATCCGGGCACTATTCGCGTTCTGAAGAAACGCCGCATGGCGTCATGTTTGGAAATGCGCCCCATAGGCAAGACGCACGAGGCGATGGAATGGCTCACACCATTTCAAGCCTCGTGCAACACCACATATGGGGTGCAGCTGCGATTTTTTACCCGTGCAATTGCATGAGCCAGGGTGGTGCCAATAAGCCCATCGGAACGAGCTGGTAGTCGTCCGTCCACTCACGACCCCAGGTACGCCACGCATTCGGGCCGGTCCATGAGTAGTCGGGACGCGACAGATGCACCTGGCTGAAGGCATTCGCGCGATTGCCGAACACGGTGACATCGAGGTTGCGACGTCCGGGTTGCACCGCACCGAGATCGGCGCGGAACGGTGGGAAGGCGATGGTCGAAGCGGCCCCGCCGTCGATCGCTGTGGTGACCACCGGTCCGCTCCACTGATTCAATTGCAGGCCGACCCGCGAAACCGATGGGTCGACCACTGCCTGCAGGTGATAGGTGACGTTGCCAGCGTAGAAGGGCAGTCCCTGACCACCCCAACTACCGAATGACAGCTCGCGGACGGGCTTGGTGATGCGTGCTCCGCTGACACCCAACGTCACGCCGAAATCCCCGAGCAGATACAACCATTCAAGGGTCGTGGTCAACGCCATCGGCAGGCGAACCGTCAGTTCGTGAATTCCTGGCGCCAGGTCTGGCAGGCGCACTTGCGACAATGCCGGATCGACCCACCAGCCAGCCGCGATCGATGGCACCGGTTGGCCATCAAGCGTGATCTGGGCGACGTCGGCACGCTCGAAGGCGAGCAGCACGCCGTGCACGGCGTGCTCGACCACCAACGGAAAACGCAGCGTCACATAACCAGCGACGGTCGACGGCGGCTCGACCCATGGCTGGGCGATATCGCCATCAACCGGAGGCAGCCCCAATTGAGCGCGTGCCATATTGTCGAGGCGCAGAATTTCGCAGCTCGGCTGCCAGGCTCCGCCATCTAGTTTCCACGAGGCCTGATCCAGCAACAGCACGTTCGGCTCGGACAACGTGATCGGCCAGGCTTTATCCGTGATCGCGTAACGCGGCTCCCACCAGAAGTTCGTCGGAGCTTGGGTGAGTGAGGCGATGGCCGTCGCACGCGGCAGCAGTTTCACCAGCACGTGATCGGCGGCATGCAGATGGCGGCCAAAAGCAGTCCAGCCGTTGTCGACATCCGAGTGCAGCAACTGCGCGGTGCCAGTCGCGGTATCCCACAGCTCGACATCCCAGCTTCCAGCCAGTTCGACCCGTACGTCGCCCGGTGCGCGATCGCGACTGGTGGTGCAGATGAACAGCCAGCGGCAGTCGCCGTCGCGGCGCAGTTGATGCACCAGATCAGCGACCTGCACGCCCTGGTTTGATACCACGCGCACATCGCGTTGCGGCTCGATCGCGGCCAGCACCGCGGTGGCGGTGTAGGGAATCAGCACGGCCTGTTTCAGCAGGGCCGACAGATCGCCAGGCTGAGCATCGATCAAGGTCGGCGCCTGACCGGCGATGATCACGCGGCCACCGGCCTGTTGGAATGCCAGCAGGCGATCCAACGTGCTGCGGCGAATGGTGGTCAGCGTCGGCAAGATCACCGCGTCGTAGGCCATCTTGCCGACGATCAGTGGCGTCGCTTTGCTCACGGTGCTCAAATCCGGCAGCAGCGATTCGCACAGGTAATCGAAATCGACGGTGCCATGGATCAACCAACGGGCGAGATCCTGAAAGCCGCTTTCGAGGCGTCCGCGAGCGGCCGCCGTCTGGTCGAGCGAGCCCCACGCCAGCCACATCGATTCAATCGGATGGATCACCGCGACGCGACACAAAGCACTGCCGCGGGTCAGCGCGGTGTTCAGGCGCGCGTAATGATCCTCGACCACGCGGTACTGCTCAAACCACGGTGAATGACCGTCGATCGGCGCCGGATAGTCACGCTTGGCTTCGCCCGCCATGCTTACCCACGAGAGGTGATGCACGCGCACCGTCACGCCCAGTGCCGCCTGCCAATCGCCCTGACGTTTGTGGCCGGTGAAATCGAAATCCCAGTTGGTCACGCCGTACAATTCACTGGTCATGCCGGCGCGGCCGTACTGACGAACGGCACTCTGCGCCTGCTTGGCGGTCGTGAACTCGATCGCATCGCACAGCATGTCGATGCCTGGCAGCTGGAAGCCACGATAACTGCGCATCGAATCACCGACGGCGCGGATCTGGCTGTGGAGCGTCTGCTCCTCCATCAGATGTCCGGTCAGTGCGATGCCGTGCTTTTCACACCAGCCGCCGAGGGTGTCGGCAAAGGCCGCAGCAAAGCGCTCCGAGCGATGGTCATGATAGCGCCAGCGCGCCAGCGACGGCGCATCGCCCGGCAACTGCCACAGCACTTCGGGCAAAGTTGCAAAAATATCGGCTTGATAAGCCGCCTTGTAGGTCTCAGCGAAATCGCCAGTCCACGCCAAGATCACATCCTGATCGCCGCCGGGCAGATCGCCGGATGTGCGCGGCGGATCAGCGCGCACGAACTGCGGCTCATCAGTGAAGATGGCAGGAATCGTGGTGCCGAAGTGGTCGCCAACAGCGGCGCGATAACGCTCATGCGTGACGGCGATAAACGCCTCGATCGCCTTGGGATTCAGACAGTCGACATAACGCTCATGGTTGAACCAATTAGCGCGACCGTTGATCTCGTGATAGCAGTACCACAGCTGTTCATCCGCAGCGGCTGTCTCGCCATCAGCTAAGCGACGATAGCGCGCCATCGCACCCGCAGAAAAAGTCAGCGCGAAACGCGCCACCAAGCGACCACCACCCTGACGCCACACATCGATGTGACGCAAGCCGTCGGTGCGGGGTTTGAATTCGGCATCCGGTGCGCGCGACAAGACCAGGAATTGCCACGCCAATTCAGGATGATCCTTGGTGACCAATCCGCCCGCGAAGCCCGAAGGCCAGCGGTCTTCATCATACAACCACGCCAACATCCCGCGCTCCTTGGCGCGCTCGGTGCAGCTCTTAACCAACGACATGAATTCGGTGCCCAGGTATTCCGTCGTCAACCCGGTGCGCGGATGCATGTGGAAGCCACCTAGGCCCATGCGCCGGAATTCTTCGATCTGGTCAAACAACCGACCTTGTTCCAGCGCCCCGTTCCAGCTCCAGAACGGCGCCCCGCGATAGCGGGCATTCGGCTGAGCGAACAGCGTGGGCGATAGACTAGGAGTGGCGGAATCCGGGTAGAGAGGCATGGATGCACAGTACCTTGCATCCGCCGCGTTCAGCAATGCTCAGACTGGGGCCGACTACTAGGTCGAAATTGCCAATTAATTTATTGGTAAGGTAGTTTATTGCCTTGAGACCCCACCCTCAGGGTTCGGTCTCAGCAGGTCATTAGACGATAGGGAGATGCTCCATGGAGCCCCGCCAATTCAACAATTGTGCCGTTCTAAGAGGAACCATTCGATCATTGCACGGCATGTACCAGGTTACGGCCATCACTGATTTCGACCGGGAGGTTTGCCTCTTTTTGACTGAAAGTAAGGCGGACCTTTGCTCCCGTTTCATCGGTGAGGTCTGTCTGAATGTACCCGGGCAACATCTCGGTGCTGCCCACGAGGGTAACCGCTGGACCGGTGCGATAATTTAGAATCACATTGATCGCGACGCCTCCGTGCTCCGACTGAACGACCTCGAACGAAGCGAGATCGGCAAGGTGGGCAAGGTGGGCAACGTTAGGCAGATCAGCGATGCGATTTGGTGTAGCTTGCAGTGCACCAGTGATCGTCCAGACCCCGGTCTTAAGTCCCTTTTGAGGCTCGGTGTCGCGAACCTGCAAAAACGTAACCGTCGCAAGAATTCCCAAGGAGAGGATGCAGATAATTCCAACGATTTTAGAGTGATTTTGGAAAAAAGACATTTTATAAAACCTTCAAACCTAGAAAAGAGAGCAAATAAAAGATAATCAGACGGAATCCCAGCCACAAGACAGAAAGTTCCATTAAGGCCGAAATCCGAAACGGATTTCGCAACGCAAACCCTTCATGGTTTTAAACGGCCCAGGCGAGAGGTATGTTACCCTCAATTTTGCCGTCGTCAAAAGCCAGTTGATTTGCCAACGTGGTTTGCCAACGAATAATCCAGTTGTCGATGTAATGAACTTCAATAGCCATTTTCGCAATATCTAAGCCTCTTTTCCATGCCGATTCAAGTATAGTAATAACAAGTACTACGAAAAACGTAGTGCATTGTTGCTGCGAGCCCGCTGAATGGTAAAATCGTCGTCTCTTTCAAGCGTTGAAATCAGGTGCATCAAACAGGGTCTTCCCTAAAGCCCAAGCCGTGATATTATCAAGCGATTGGAAACTGTCATGCACACCAAATTTATACCTAAAAATAGACCTACTATTGCTGGCTTTCACCGATTTGGGGACGGCACGCGTGGCTTCACCTTAATCGAATTATTGGTGGTCATCACCATCATCGCGATTCTCCTCTCGCTGCTCATTCCCACCATTGGATACATCAAATTCATCGCCACTGGCAATGTGTGCGTGAATCGCCAAAAGCAGACCGTGTTGGGAATTTTAATGTATGCTGCGGACAACCGTGGTGAAATGCCGTATGTAATAATGGGCGCATGGAATTACTATCAAGGTAAACAGAATAATCATATGGGGTTTGTCTGCAATACTACAGTAAATGGAATGATTTATCCATATGTAGGAACTATTAAGATTGCCCAATGTGCGGCTGATTACCCTTGGCCCGAGGGACATGCCGCATCTTTCAATCCCGATTGGGGCCAGCACACGGAAAAGGTAAGAGCAACAGATCCGGATCTGTGCCCAGAC
>JANYGY010000010.1 GCA_025362255.1 Planctomycetales bacterium | reverse complement strand
TTGCTGGGCAATGACCGCAACCGTTTGGTCGCGGTCATTGCCCAGCAATGCGGCGGCTTTTTCCAGGCGGACCCGCTGCACCCGGGCATGCGGCGTCTCGCCCCAGCAGCGGGTCGCCAAGCGATGGAAATGAATCGGACTCAGCCCGGCTTCGCGGGCCGCGCGCGCGAGCTGCGGATTTGCGCAGGCGTGGGCATCAAGCCACGCGGCGGCGGGGGCCAGCCGCGCGCGCATGATGGCGGCCTCTGGCGGTGGCGGGGGCGCGTCACCGATGATCTCGGCGGTGATGTCAGCGAGCAGTGCCTGCAGGCGCAGATCGGCCGCCGGTTCGCGATAAGGAAAGAAATCGTCGAGTGCGGTCCAGGCGCGCTGGGCGTGATGCCAGTGAGCGATCGGCCAACTGCGGATGGCGGGGATCCCGGCAAGGAGCTGATCCAGCGCGTGGTCGACGGCATGCAGGTGCAGCCAACGTACGGTGAAGCGATGTGGACAACGGTAGCGATGCCGGCGACCGCCGGGAATCAGGTACAAGCGACCGGCGCGCAACTCGGTTTCTCCGGGTCCGACATCGTAAAATCCCCGTCCTGACTGCGGAACGTAGATCTTATGTGCCGATTCATGGATCCCGGAACTGGTCCAAGTGGGGGTGCAAATCGTGCTGCCGCCTTGCAGGAAATGAAATAATCGCGACATGCTGCGATGATATGATCGGAGAGGTCATGTTCCATCGCGTGCATGGCTCAGCTGAGCTGAGGTGGCTAGACTGCGACCATGCGCCTGACCCCCTCTCAGATCGACCGCTACCATGATCAGGGCTTCCTCTGCCCGCTTGATGGCTTTTCGTCGGCCGAAACCGAGCGCAATCGCGCGGCGTTCGCCGCGCTCCATGCGCGGTTTCAACGCGATGGTCAGGACAGCTATGCGATCAACGGCTACCACACCTCGTGCCGGTCGATCTATGACATGGTGATGCAACCGGCGATCATTGACGCGGTAAGCTCGTTGCTCGGCGACCACTTCATCGCCTGGGGCACGCATTTCTTCTGCAAGGTGCCGCATGATCCCAAATCGGTGGCCTGGCATCAGGATGCCCCGTACTGGCCGCTGACCCCGATGGCCACGGTCACCGCGTGGATCGCGATCGACGATGTGGATGTCGGCAACAGCGCGATGCGGGTGATCCCGGGCAGTCATCGCCATGGGATTCTCAGCAAACGACCCAGCCGGGCCGATGAGCACAATGTGCTGTCGACCTCGATCGATCTGCCGTCTGACGGGTTGCCGCCGACCGCGTTCGAAATGCGCGCTGGACAATTCTCGCTGCATCACGACCTGCTGGTTCATGGATCCCTGCCCAACACGTCTGACCGGCGGCGCTGCGGCCTGACGGTGCGCTATGCACCGGTCACGGTGCGCACCGACAACCAGGGTTGGAACGACAGCGCGATCCTGTGTCGCGGGCACGATCCATCGGGACATTGGCGCTGCCAGCCGCGGCCGTTGGCTGACGAGCCGCGCCACGGACACCGGATCATTGGCGGGAATTAGCGCCACCCGGTTTCTGCGTGGGGACCAGCACCAGCGCTCGCAGAAATGCCAAGAGGCGCTCTCGTGGTTCGTCGGTCAATCCAACATAGGCGAGCGTCACCGAGGCGCTCTCGCCGCCGTGGCGACGGATCACCGCGTCGAGGTCGAGGCTCGCGCCGTCGTGGCCGTACGGCGCCGAGGTGCCGACGCCCCACAGCGGCGGCGTGCGGAAACGAGTGGTGATGCCGCCATCGAAACGCACTTGATGGCAAGCAGCTCCCAGGTCGTGATGACGCAGATCGCTGTACAGGCCCACCACCTTCACGCCCGCGAGATTCCAATCCGCGACATGGCACGAGGTGCAGCCGATCTCGCTGAAGGTTGCTCGTCCGGCGTTGAATCCGAACGCTTCCTTGCGTTCAGCTGGTTGGGGCAATCCCCGCAGAAATGCCGCCACCACATCAACATCGGCCGCCGTAAGTTCAGCCGCGATCCCATCGCCATCCGGATCATCGACACTGCGCCCGTGCGCGTCCCGGCGGATGCCAGGATCGGGCACTCCACCCATGTACAGGGGCCGAGTGCCCTGGGCTTCGGCCGCTGAAAATCCGCTGAAGGCGACTTCAGCAAGACCCGGATCATCGACTTCCAAGCCGGCATGCGCGGCAAACGCACCGACGATGAAACCACGTAGACTCGCAGTCGCGCGCGGGTCTTCGCCGTCTGCCGCGGTCCACCCGAAGGGGCCGTGGACGAAACGGAAGCCAGCAACTCCGGGGTCGGCGAGGGCGCGCGCGGCCGGCAGCCGCTGGCCGTCGGGGGCGACCAGCCACACCCGCACGGCCGGGTCGAGCGCCGGCGCGCCAGCGGCGATGAATTGACCGAAATCGATCGCTGGCGCTGGGCCGTCGCCATCCGGATCGATCAGCGCTCGCCGGCCATCACCTTCGGCGAGACTGATCGTGCCGTCGTGGTCCAGGTCGGCGCTGCGCATCAGCTCACTGGTGATCGCGGCCGCCAGCTGTTCAAGCATCGTCACCCCGAACACATGCGGAGTGCTGCGCCCGGTCGGGCCACTCCGGCCAATGGTGGCCCCGGCCCCGGCCTCGCCGTAGGGCACATTATGGCAAACGATGCACGCCTGCGCCTGCGCCGCGCGCATCGTCGGATGCGCCGCCGCGCCGGCGCCTTCGCGCGCGGTGAATTGATGATTGAAACGCTCTCGGCCCAACGCCTCGGCCTGCGTGGGATCTGACCTGGCAAGGGCAGCGGTGGCCACCTTGACGAATTCCTCGTGGGTCAGCTCCGCCGCTGAGGCGACGGCCGCGACCACGGCGAGCAGCACGCTCAGGGTGATAGCGGTACGCACCAGACAGCTCCTTGGCCTTCGGCTGGCTCAGGTCCGAGGCGCACATTCCACACCGCGACCTGGGCGAGCGGCAATAACGCATCCGTCTGATTCACCGGCACGGTCACGGTGATCGCCGCGCCACTCGCCAGATGCAGTCGCGGGTTGCTCATCCCGCGCTGAAAACCGCGCAGATGCCAGTCGGCGTGAACGGTGATCGCCGAGCGATTGACGATGATGACCTGCGCTTGGTCACCAATCGCCTGGGTCGTCGCCGCAACCAGCGTCAGCGGATTAAAGCGATCATCGGGCCAGCGCGGCCGCACGGGCAGACTGTTCACCGGGGCGACGGCGATCGTCAGCGGCAAGACGGTGACCGGGACGCCGTCCACCGTTGGCGCGTTGGCCACCACATTACTGCCGTGGTCCTCAGGCAGCGGAAATTCGGTCGATGATAGAGGGGCCAGAGCGACCGCGAACGGCGCCGATGGAAGTCCCCCCACCAGATTCAGACGCGCTCCGATCGCCACTCGGGTGCGATTGCGCAGCGCGATTCCGTGGTCGGTGAAGCGCCAACACAACCCGCAGGGATTGAATCCAGCGATGGTCGGCTCACCAAACGCGACGACTTTCCACGGGTCATCAAGCGCGGTGAATGCCGTCAGATCATCGGCCCCCTCACCCATCGAAGGGCCGCGGTCGTCACCGACGCGAACCGCCCACAGCGCCACCGCCGCATGCGCTGCGTGCGCCAAACCGGGATGTCGCTCGATCAGCGAATCGATCGGCACCACGACTTCGCTGACGATGCCCGGCAGCAAGTGCAACCGGGGCGAGGGCGCGGTAGAGCTTTGCCAACCGAGAATGCGAAACTCAGCGTGAATCGACTGTCCGCTGCGATTGAGCAAGCGCAGATCGAGGGTGGTGGGAGGCACCTGCTCCAGGCCGATTTTTTCAGGGCCACTGGTTTTTGGGCCACTGGTTTTTGGGCCACTGGTTTTTGGGCCACTGGCTTCAGGGCCACTGCTTTCAGGGCCACTGGCAGCCAAGCTATAGGCCACTGCCGAACCACGGAATCCCGGATGCTCCCAGGTGGTGGCGACGGCGTAGGCTCGGGCGGTTGGCGGAACCGGTGGGGCGATGAATGGCCGCAGCACCACCGCCGTTTCACCAACCGTGATGCGGGTGAAGGCAACTTCGCTCTCGGTACACAGCCGATCGGCGAATCGTACGCGGATATCGGCAAAGGCCTCGCCGTGCGCGGGCGCCTGCACGATCACCTCCGGCTCATCCACTTGGTAACTGGGCAGCCGTACGGCGATGGTCAGCGGCATCGTCCCCGCATTGCGCAGCTCGATCCGGACACGCTGAGCACTGAGCAAACGCAGGCGGAATCGGCTCGCGCCGACTTTTCCGCTGTCCCCATCGAGCACCGGCAGCGGTGACCACGTGGGATTGACCTCGATCACCTCGTCGAACGGGGTGTAGGCCGCCAACGGCACCAGGATGCAAAACCAGATGAGCAGCGCGCGTTTCATGGATCGGGTAACCAGGTCACGTCGGCTGATCGCAGATCAATGGCGGTCAGGCCATCGGCTTCCGAATGGAGGTGCAGCACTCCGGTGACCCGCGCCAAACGTCGTCTTCCAGGGTCTGCCAGCGGAGCGCGCGGAATCACGCACACCATCGTGGAGCCCGCATCGCAGCTGAGTCCGCAGCAGGAGAATTTCGCCGGTGGCGCCAGCACCGCTGCGGTCACGCGCCCCTCGTGCACCAATTGCGGGACGACGAACAACACGCCGCGCAGCGTCAGGGTCTGACCATCGCGCGCCTGCAGGGCCGGGGGAAACGTGTTGCGTTCATCGTCCGTGGTCACGCCGTTCAGCGCCCGCCAGCTGTCGGCAAAATCTCCGGTTTCTGACTTAGAAATCCCTGCTACTGGGTCCTCATTCAGCGGCACATCGGCAGGCGAACGGATGGCGTGCCAACCAATCCAATTCACGCCTGCGATCGCCATCACGCCAACGATCGCAACCCCCCACGGATGCATCTTCATGAAAAACCCGGGGTCAGATGCGCGGCTGGTTTTCCGCCGCGGCGGTCGCACCACTGACGCCACCGCCGCACCAGACCAAACCCGAGAGCGACCATCATCAGCACCATGAAGGGCCAATGCCAGACGGGGACGGTGGCGATTGCGGCCTCGATACTGATCGGGCGGGCATTGATCGGCAGGTAGGACGGCAAGCAGCAGCCCTGGGCCAGAGGCCCGGAGAGCGGCGAGGGGTGATACGAGTAATGGGCAAACAGCAGATGATCCGCGATGAGTCCCGCGGCCATGGCGCCGACCACCAGCCCACCACCGAACAACGCGGTGGCCTTGGTCCCCAAGGCTCGGCGCAGGACCAGCAATTCACCGAGATTCGTCGCCGGCCCGGCGAGCAGAAACGCCACTCCGGCGCCGGGCGACATGCCGGCGAGCAGCAGGCTCTGGACCACTGGGATCGACGGCACCGTGCAGGTGTACATCGGAATGCCGAGGATCACGACGTAGACCAGGGTGAGGAATTTCTGGGTCCCCAGCCAACTGCCGATCAGGTCCATCGGCAACAACGCCAGGACCGCCGCGGCGATGGCTAGGCCGATCACCAGATCGACGCTGATTTCAGGAGCGAGATCACGCCCTGCCCAGTGCGCCGCGCTGCGCAGCCGCTGGCCCCAGGCACGCTGATCGTGTTCTTCGGGCAGCACCTCGGCAGGCACCGCCTTCAACGTTCGATTCGCGATCCATCCGACCGCCAACGCGCCCGCAATGCACGAGCCCACCAGCAACGCCGCGATGGTCGGCCCGAGCAAGGTGATGAAGAGCAGGATCGCCACTGGCGACAATGCCGGTCCGGTCATCAGAAAAGCGAGCACCGCCCCGGGCGACGCCCCTGCCCGCGCCAGGCCGATGCCCACCGGGACCACCGTGCACGAACACATCGGCAGCAACGCCCCGGTCAACGCCGCGCGCCCCACCGGCGCCATGCCCCGCCCGGCAAACCACCGCGCCAGCAGATTGGTCGGCACCCACTCACGAATGATCGCGGCCAAGACATAGCCCAACACCAACCACGGCGCGCTCTGCGCAAGCGATTGCAGCAAGGCGGCACCAAACCGTTCGAGCAGATCCATCGGCCAACGATCACACTGCTGAGCACCAAGATTGCATGAATGCTGATACGGCACTCCGATGAACACGACGCCCCGACGACCGGCAGAACCGGGGGACGATCGGCAGAACAGGAGCACGCAGAGGTGAGGAGAACGCAGAGGATCGAGATCGGTATCTCAGCGGCTTAACTTTGTACTTTCTCACCCCCTCACCCCCTCAGCTCCTCGCCTCTGCGTTCTCCTCCCCTCTGCTGCCTCCTGTTCCTCAAGCTGCTGTTCCTCAAGCTGCTGTTCCTCAAACTGCTGTTCCTCAAGCGGCTGTTCGTTAGACGACCCCGCCAAGCCCGGGGACGAATTCAACTTCATCGAGCCAGTGATCGATGCCGGCGATGATGAGCAGGAGGCGTTGCGGGCCGGCGTGCGGACCGATTGGCGCGATCAGGCGGCCGCCAGGAGCTAGGCGGTCGATGAGTGCCAGCGGGCGTTCGGCGCAGGCGGCCGCAACGTGGATAACATCGAAGGTATCAGCGGAACCGGTCGCCAAGCCGTCGCCATGGATCAGTTCGACCGCGGGCGCGAGCAGGCCTAAGCGCACCCGGGTGGCGGCGATCAGGTCACCTTGACGTTCGATCGCCCGCACGGATCCACGGTGGGCGAGCTGCGCGAAAAGCGCCGCCGTATAACCGGAACCTGCCCCGACATCGAGCACCCGGTCACTGGGCTGCACGCGGAGCGCGGCCAGCATGCGCGCAATGATCCTGGGTTGGCTGATGGTCTGCCCGGACCCGATCGCCCGCGCGCAATCATCATAGGCGCCGGCATGCAGGCCGACCGGCAGGAACAGATGCCGAGGCACGCTCGCCATCGCCGCCCGCACGGTGACGTCTGGACAATCAGCGAGCTGGTCACGGACCATCCGCTCACGCCGTCGACGATCTCCCGGCGTATCCATGCGTTGCTCAGCAGGTGCCAACGGAGACTGAGCGCTGGCGGCAGTCGGCTTATGCGCCGACGCGGGCGGCGTTGATCTTGCGATGGATGTGATCGACCAGCAGGCCGATGGTTTCCAAGCCTTCGCTGCCGGGCAGCGCTTCATCGAAGTTGACGCCAAAGGCGTCTTCCAGATCCATGCTCACTTCCGCGATGTCCAGGTGATTGCTGGTGATGTCGGGAATCAGCCGCTGACTTTCGTAATCGAAGTCGTTGGTGTCCTCGGGCGACGTCGGGGGCTGCGGCAACTGATGCAGCTTATTGGCGAGAATCTCGACCACTTCTTCGTAGATGCGTTTGCGATCCATGGGGCGATTCCTCAGCCGGTGAATTTCTTGAAGATGAGCGACGCGTTGTGTCCGCCGAAACCGAGATTGTTCGATAAGGCGTACGTCACCTGGGCCGCGCGCGCGACGTTGGGGACGTAATCGAGATCGCACTCCGGATCGGAGGTGAATTGATTGATCGTCGGCGGCAGGACGCCATGGCGCAGCGCCAGCAGACTGGCGATCGCCTCGATCCCACCGGCGGCCCCAAGAGTGTGGCCGGTCATGCCTTTGGTGCTCGACACCGCGAGCTTGCGCGCGTGCGCGCCGAAGACCTGCTTGATGATGGTGGTCTCGCCCTTGTCGTTGAGCTGGGTCGAGGTGCCGTGGGCGTTGATGTAACCCACCGCCTCGGGCGTGATCCCGGCATCGGCAAGCGCCATGCGCATGCACGCCGTGCCACCGGCCCCGGTCGGATCGGGCGCGGTCTCGTGGTAGCCATCGCCTGTGCAACCGTAACCGACGATCTCACCGAAAATCACCGCGCCGCGGCGCTTGGCGTGCTCGTATTCTTCAAGGATGAGGATCCCGGCGCCCTCAGCGATGACGAAGCCTTCGCGATCTTTATCAAAAGGGCGACTGGCAGTTTCCGGGCTGTCATTGCGCTCGGACAACGCACCGATCGAGTTGAAGCCGGCGATTCCCAGATTGGTAATCGGGGCTTCGGCGCCGCCGCAGATCGCGAGATCGCACTGACCGTGGCGGATGTGGTGGAACGCGGCCCCGATGCAATGGCTGCCGGTGGCGCAGGCGGTGGTGATCGAGTAATTCGGGCCTTTGGCGCCATACGCAATCGAGATGTCGCCGGCCGCACTGTCGACGATCATCTTGGGCACCAGGAACGGGCTGACCCGATGCGGTCCGCGCTCGGCCATGACCCGCATTTCGTCTTCGATGGTCTGCAACCCGCCGATGCCCGAGCCGACGATCGTCGCCACGCGAAAAGGATCGGCCCACTGCTTATGGTCGAGGCCACTGCTGCGCATCGCCTCGGCGGCAGCGGTCAGAGCGAGCAGTACGAAGCGATCTTTTCGCCGAGCACTTTTCGGATCGCCCAATGCGGTCGCCAATTCGAGATTGGTACCAACCACCTGGCCGCCGAATTTGGTCTTATGCTTTTCGGTATCGACGTGGGTGATCAGACCGATGCCATGGCGGCCGGCCTGCAGAGCTTCCCAATAGCTGACGACGTCGCGGCCATTGCAGGCCAGGACGCCCATGCCAGTGACGACGACGCGACGGGCCATAGGAAAAATTCCTGATCAGGAGGGCCGGCTGCGCACAGGTGTGCGAAACTCGCCCAAGATAGAAAAAAGCCGTCATCCGGTAGCAACCGGGACGACGGCGACACCAGCAGCTTACCGCTGCTGAAAGCTGCTTACTTCTTGGTTTTGGCTTCGATGACCTTAATGACATCGCCGATCGTCTTGACCTCTTGATCGTCTTCCAGCTTTACGCCGAAAGCATCTTCAAGGTCCATCATGATCTCAGCGATGTCGAGGCTGTCGGCACCCAGATCGGCGACGATGTTACTCGCCTCCGTTATGGTTGCCTTGTCCCGGCTAAGCCGGTCAGCAATGATATCGATAACCTTATTCTTGATCTCGCTCACGGTCGCTCCTGTCGAATCGACAAGGGTGCATTATGGGAGGGAGGATCCTGTCGGCCGTACCCCCTCGGTCAATCGTGCGAACCGGTCTGCCGACCTGGGGGTCTATCAGAGAGGAAACCGCCAATCTCCATCCAGTTTCTTTCAGTCTCCTGTGGGTGGACTCCGGGGACCTGGCCACATCCTGGACCTGGACATGCGCCGGCAGAATTCCCTCTTACGAATGGTGGCGGCCGTCCTGGCGACGGTCGCGGTGACCGGTTGTGGCGCCCAAGACGAAGCCCAGGAACCCGGCGTGCGCGGCCCGGTCGTGTTTCGCCTGTGGGATCGCCAGGCGCGCCAGCAGAACCTGCCGCCGACCGTGATCGAGACCGCCACCGTGCGCCAGATCGATGCGGATTTCCGTGATCTGGAAATGATTCCGGTGCAGGTTCGCCGACCCTTGGCCGATGGCGAATTGTGGATCCACGCGCCGATCGGCCGATTCCACGCTGATGGCGCCGATGGCCGGCGACAGAGCGTGACCCTGCAGGGACCGGTGCATGTGACCGGGGTCCTGCGCGGAATTCCGCTCAGCGGCAGCGCCGCCACGGCGGACGTGCCGCCTGGCCGGGCGGTGATCGTGCTGACCGACCTTCAGATCGTGCGCGGCGGACTGCTGATGACCACGCCGCACGCGGAACTCAGCGATGGTCAACTGGTCGCCAGCGGCCCGGTATCGTTAGCCCCCGGCGCACCGGCGATGGCGGCGGTGCTGGGCGCGGTGCCCTAGCTCGACCGTGCGGGTACCGCCCTAACGCAGCGCCTGAAGCGCCGCGCCAACCGCCAGCATCCGGTTATCCGCCCACATTGGGGCCTGGAGCTGCATGCCGATGGGCAGGCCCTGACTGTCCTGACCAAAAGGGACGCTGACCCCCGGAACCCCGGCGAGGTTGGTCGCGATGGTGAACACATCCGACAGGTACATTTGCAGCGGGTCGGCAAGTTTTTCGCCCAGCTTGAAGGCGGTCGTCGGGCTGACCGGGCCGAGCAGGACATCGCAGGCGGCGAAGGCGGTAGCGTAGTCATCGGCGATCTTGCGCCGGACCTGCTGCGCTTTTTTGTAATATGCGTCGTAATATCCGGTCGAAAGCACGTAGGTGCCGAGCATGATCCGGCGCTGGACTTCGGCGCCGAAACCCTCGGCGCGCGACCGGCCATAGACCTCGCCCAAGGTCTGCGCGGTGGGCGAGCGATGGCCGTATCGAATGCCGTCGAAGCGCGACAGGTTCGAGGCCGCCTCGCCGGTGGCGAGGACGTAATAGACCGCGACTGCATAGCGTTCGTGCGGCAAGGTGACCGGCACCAGGATCACGCCGGCAGCAGCCAGCCGCTTTTTCGCATCGTCGAGACATGCTTTGACGGCCGGCGCCAGCCCGGCCTCATGCTCGGCGACAAAGCCGACCCGCAGGCCTTTGAGCACACTCACCGGATCTGCCGGGAGCACCTCCAGACCCACCGGATCACGGTCGGCGCAGGTTGAATCGTTGCTATCCTTGCCCGCCATCACGCGCAGCGCCAATGCCGCATCGGCAACCGTGGTCGCGAACGGACCGATCTGATCCATACTGCTGCCGAAGGCGATCAGACCATAGCGGCTGATCGTGCCATAGGTCGGCTTGAGCCCGACCACGCCGCACAGGCTCGCTGGCTGACGGATCGAGCCGCCAGTGTCCGAGCCCAACGCCAAAGGCACGATGCCGGCAGCGACGGCTGCCGCACTGCCACCCGAACTGCCGCCGGGAATGCGCGAAGGATCGATCGGATTGCGGACCGGTCCACGCACCGAGGTCTCGTTCGACGAGCCCATCGCGAACTCGTCCATGTTGGTGGTGGCGACGATCACCGCGCCCGCGGCTTCGAGCCGGGCGACCGCGGTCGCGGTGTACGGAGCGATGAAACCGGTCAGCACCCGTGAACACGCGGTCGCCGGCAGGCCTTCGGCCAGCAGATTGTCCTTCAGCGCCAGTGGCACACCGGCCAACGGCAGGCGTTCGCCGGCAGCGATGCGCGCATCGACGCGTGCCGCCGCGGCCAAGGCACGCGTCTCGTGCACGCCGATGATCGCGTTGAGCGTATCGGCCTTGGCCTTGGCCAGCGCGATCTTCACCGCCACGGTGGCTGACTGTCCCGCGTTGACTGCCGTGGCGATCGCGATCGCCGTCGCTGATGAGTTCGTTGAGGTACTCATGTCAGCGCTCCACCACTTTAGGCACCAGGATGGCGACTTCATTTTTCTGCGGCGCATTGCCCAGCACCTGCTGGCTGCTCAACATCGGGCCGGCGACGTCGGGGCGGGTGACGTTGACCAGACCCGAGACATTGGCGACCGGCTCGACGCCGTTGGTGTCGACCTCGCTCAGCTGCTCAACGTAGCCGACGATCGCCTCAAGCTGACTGCGCATCTGGGTCAGGGCAGCGTCATCCAACGTCAGGCTGGCGAGCTTCGCCAAGTGACGCACATCTTTTTCTGAAATAGCCATGGGCGGCGAAGTGTGGGGGCGTGGGCATGCGGGCAACAGGGCGCCGCTGGGAGAGCCTTTAGCGGGAGACGAAGAGCCTTTCGCTAGAGACGCAGAAGAGCCCTCGCCAAGGCCAGATCATCCGGCGTGGTGAGCTTGAGATTCCGCGCATCGCCGGTGACCAAGGCCACGGCCAACCCAAAGCGCTCGAGCACTTGCGCATCATCGGTGCCGTGAAAGCCCTCGCGCGCGGCGGCGGCGAATGCCGCGAGTCCGGCGGCACGGTGAAACCCCTGGGGCGTCTGCGCCAACCACAGCTGCTCGCGGGCGACGGTCTCGGCGATCATCAGTCCGGCGGTGGCGCGCTTGATGGTTGCGGCGCAGGGAATCGCGACCACTGCCCCGGCACTGGTCTTGAGCGCCTCCAAACAGTCGCTGATGCACCGGCGGGGCACCAGCGGACGCACGGCGTCATGCACCAGCACCCGGTCGCAGCCGTCATCCACCGCCGTCAGCGCGGCGTAGACGCTCGCTTGGCGCGTGGCGCCGCCAGGAACCACGACACAGGGAAATGGCGCGGCCGCAGCGATCTGCGCGACCTCGTCATACCACTCCGGATTCACCGCCAGCCAGCCGCGATCGACCAGGCCGGCAAATGCCGCCAAGGTTCGGGCGAGTACCGGCTGACCGTCGAGATCGATGAATTGCTTGGGCCGCTCGCCCCCAAAGCGGCTGCCACTGCCCGCGGCGGGGATCACCAGAGCGATCGCGCCTCTGGGCTGGCTGCCTGCCGTCACGACTTGCGACGTTCCAACGCCGGATCGGAATCGTCCCGGCCCGTGCTCGGCGGCATGACCAGGCTGGGTCGGCGCAGGATCGGCTTGACCTGCGGAGTCTTGTTCGCCGCCATCGCCACCGTCTCGGCTTTTTGCTTCACCCGCGGCACAGGATTCTCGATCGGCTCGGTTTCACTTTTCTGGTGGGCTTCCGGGCGGGTGGTTTTGAT
>JANYGY010000200.1 GCA_025362255.1 Planctomycetales bacterium | reverse complement strand
GGGCTGACCGTGACCGCGGTCGACACTCTGCAGGAGGCCGTCGATCAGGCCGACGTGCTGTACATGACGCGTCTTCAGGAAGAGCGGTTTCCGGATCCATTGGAATTCGATCACATCAAAGCGACCTATCGGGTGACCACCGCGATGCTGCGCTCGGCCAAACCCACCATGCGGATCCTGCACCCCTTGCCGCGGGTGAACGAAATCGCGCGCGAGGTCGATGCCACGGTGCACGCCCATTATTTTGCCCAGGCCGGCAATGGGATCCCGGTTCGCCAAGCGCTGCTTGGGCTGGTCACCGGCGCGCTGTGAGGACCGCGCAAATGGGCGTGCCAGCATCAGTAGATACGGTCACCCGCCGCTCGATTCCACGTTCATCCAGCCGCGACCCCGGGTACGGTGCCCGCCATGGCCTCTGACGCTCCCACTGCTTCTGTGTCGCGCGTTCGTCAGGTCGAGGCGTTGGCCAACGGCACGGTCATCGACCACATTCCGAGCGAGATGACCCTGAAGGTCGCCCATCTGCTCGCCGATGCCTCGGATCAGGTGTTCATCGGCATGAATCTGCGCTCGACGCGCATCGGCCGCAAAGGCGTGGTCAAGATCAGCAATCGTGAAATCGTCGGTAAAGCCGCGAGTTCGCTCGCCCTGATCGCGCCCAGTGCGACGATCTGCATCATCCGCGATTACGCGGTGGTGGCCAAGCATCAGATTCCGGCGCCCGCGGTTTTCGAAGATGTGGCGCGCTGCGCCAATCCGAATTGCGTGACGAATCACGAACGCTGCGGCACGCGGTTCAGCGTCGTCTCGCCCAATCCGCTGACCGTGCGCTGCCAATATTGCGAACGCACTTTTGACGCGGCAGACCTGAGCCTGCTGTAATTGCGCGCTAAGGGCGCATACTGGCACCATGCGTGCCTTCATCATCTGGGGTTTGTGTCTGTTCTCGTGCGTGGCCGAGGAGATGCCGCCAGCGGCCCTGAAGATGATGGCCGCTCTCGACAAAAATGTCGACTGCAATTGGCAACACACGCCTCTGAAAGATGTTTTGGCGGCGCTCTCAACCAGTGAAGGCCTGACGATCACCATCGATCCAGCGGCCGCCACGCTGTGCACTCGGCCGGTGTCGATCCACGTCACCAACACCTCGCTCGGCGAAGTGCTCAATCGCCTGAGCAACCGCTGCGCCCTCGATGCGATGTTCCGCGGCGACGGTACGATCGTGGTGGTGCCCTCGCCCGGGGCGACGCCGGTGCCGGATTGGGCCGAGGATCCGCGTCCGGTGCGCGATTTCCAACTGGGTCATTACCTGCGCCTGCCGCCTCCTGGAGGCTGGCTCGACCCGGTGGCCGCGTTGGGCGCCGACGATGCCGCGGCGTTGATCAAGCCGACTTCAGCCGCGTGGACCGCGCTCCTCGACAGCCATCTCAAGCGTCTTGAAGAGTGGCATGTTGCGCACATTTCGCCGTCGGCGGGGCTGATCGAATTCCTCAAAACTCATCCGGACATCCGGCGAGAATTCTGGTGCGCCCTCGATCCTCGTTTTGACGACGCCACCGCCGCCTGCCGCATCTTCGACGAGTTGCGCACCGCTGACGAAAAACGCTTCGTAACCAATTACCGGGTCGCGATCGCAATCGCGGTGGTTCACGACACGCCGCAGGCCGCCATCAGTTCACGCTATTACACGCTGTGGATGGTGACCGATGCGCAGTTCGGCAAGACCCTCACCTATCGCGAGATTTGGAATTATTTCACTGACCCGAAACGTCAGGCCCAATTCCTGTTCAAGCCCAAGGACCTGGCGTGGCCGATGCTGGTGCATCTCGTCGATCTCGATGTCAGCCAGGCCGAAATCGATTGGGCCCTCAGCCAATATGGCGGCAAGAAGATCGACCTGACGACCCTGTACAGTTCGGTACCCTACGACAACGCCAAGCTTGCTCACTCCGGCACCCGACTGGGCGACCAGCCCTATATCCTCGCCAACCTGCGCAGCCTGGGGGGCGTGTGCGTCGATCAGGCGCACTTCGCCTCGCGGGTGGCAAAGATCTTCGGCGTGCCGTCGCTGAAATGTGGCGGCAGCGGTCGTTATGGTGGTGCCGGTCACGCCTGGAGCGGCTATCTCGCGGCCAAGGGCAAAGCCCCAGAACTGCTATTCACCGGACGTTATCAATTCGATTTCTACTATACCGGCACCGCCTTCGACCCGCAGATCCGCACCGAGGTCCTCGATCGCGATGTCGAGCTGCTGTATGCCGGAGTCAGCGGGGCCTGGGAATCGTGGGCCGAGGCGGCGCACCTGGCGCGGATGGCGCGCAACCTGGAAGACCAGCCGGCGCTCGCCACCACGATCGCCCGTGAGGCCGTGAAGCGTAATCCGCTGGTCGCCGAAGCGTGGCGCGCCCTGCTGCGCGTGGTGCCGCCGGCTGAGGCCGAAAAGGCGTGGTTGAGCTTGGCCAAAGCTGCCGCAGCGTTTCCCGATCTGACCTGGGAAGGTCTGCGTCTGGCGCTTGAGCGGATCCCTGCGGCCGACAAATGCAGGCAAAGACTGTACGAAAATGCCTACGCACTGGCCGGCACCGCCAAACGGCCCGACGTCCAGATCCAGATCCGCCTGGCGCAGATCGGCGAACTCGCGGTCGCCAAACAGAACAAAGAAGTCATCCAACTCGCCTTCGACACGGTGCGCGCCAACGTCAAAGAAGGCACTCTGATCATGCCGTTGGTCAAGCGCGTGGTCGAACTGGCCAACGGCTTCAAGCAATCGGATCCGGCATTCCGCATGAGCGTGGTCAAGGACACCTTCACCAAGCTCGCCACCGATTTCCCCAAAGCCCGCGGCAGCGATGTGTCGCCCGCCTGGGAAGAGTGGCAGCAGTTGACCGGATCGCTGAAATAGATGTTTACCCCCCGCTGCCTGGAATCGATCCGGGCTGAGGTCCAGGCGTTCGCCGACGAGCGCGACTGGCAGCAATTCCATAGTCCACGCAATCTGCTGTTGGCCGTGCTCAGCGAACTGGGCGAGGCCGCCGACATCGTGCGCTGGCAAGGCGACGCCGACCCGGCCATTCCGGCCGACAAACGCCAAGCCTGGGACGATGAGATCGCCGATGTGTTCACCTTGCTGATCCGCCTGGCAGACCGCAGTGGAGTCGATCTGACCGCGGCGTTTGCCCGGAAATTGGCGGCGGCGCGGCTCAAATACCCCGTCGAGGGCTTCAAGGGTTCAAACCGCAAGTACACCGAACAGTGAAAGAATTGATGCGCGGTGCTCATTGTAGGAAAGTGCCGCAGCGCTAATCACTGCCGACCTGTTGGCGCCGGGCCGGCGCCCCTCAGGATCACGAGAGCCTTATGGATGCCCGCCGCCGCACTTCGAATTCGTCAGCCTCTTCGCGCACGTCGCGGCCGGCGAACAAATCCACGACCAGCTGGATCCTGCGTGAGCGGTCGCCCCGCGCAGAAGCCCCGCCGCTGTCACCAATGGCCGCCGTCGCCCCGAGTTACGCGGGTGAATTGCCGGGCCAGCTGCTCGAACGTCTGGTCAGTGATCCGCTGTTCCAGGTGATGACCGCCGACCGCACCTGCTGGATCTGCCCTTTTACCGGCCGCGCGGTGCCTGCCGGCGGCGGTCGCTTGGCCGCCGCGCGCCAATACCTCGAACATTCGGGAGTGTGGCGCAATCTGGCGCCCTTGTCGGCTGAACGGATCAACGTCGAACGCTGGCGGCACGACATCTCCAACCGCTTGGCCAGCGAACCGCGTCTCCGCCTGTTCTCGCGCCAGGGTCGCGGCTGGCTCAATCCCTACAGCGGCGATCTCGAACCCAGCGTGCTGCTCGAAGACGGGGCGTTGACCCCGCACACGATCACCGCGATGGCCGAAGTACTGTCGATCTGCCCGCCGGCGCTGCGCGGCGTCATGCTCCCGCAAGAAGAGATCCTGCGCCGCTATGCGCAGATGCAGAGCGCAGAATCGGCGTCCGACGACCATACCGACACCAGCGAAGTCGTGCGCTTGGTCACCGACGAGATCGGGACCGAAGAAGCCGACAAGTTCGCGGCCGACCATGGACATGAAGATGGCGACCGCGAGGCCCTGCCGTTCGACCCCAGCCACCGCCCCGGCACCGAAGATCTGAGCCAGGCGCGGCGGGTCCAAGCGCGCTCGATGACCGAATTGCCGAGCCATGCCGATATCGCCTTGGGCGTGCACTTCGCACCGCGCGCCGGGGTCAGCGGCGATTTCTATCACGCCTCGGTGATCGATGGCGGCAAGATGCTGCTGGTCCTGGGCGACGTCAGCGGCCATGGCGTGCAGGCCGCGCTGGTGGTGGCATCCGCGCTGAAGACCCTGCGCTTCGTCCTGCGCGCCGAGAGCGACCCGGTGGCCATCGTGCTGGCGTGCAATGACGAGTTGCGCGAAGATCTGCTGCCTGGCCAATTCATCTCGCTGTTTCTCGCGGTGATCGATCCCAACGAACTGACCATGACGGCCGTGTGCGCCGGCCACCACCCGGCGGTGCTGACCAATCTGCGCCGTGAATTTCCGCTGCGTCGGGTCGGCCGTTCGGGCATGGCGTTGGGCCTCAGCGATCGCGAGACCCTCACCCGCATGCTGCGGCCGGTGATCGTCGACCTTGAACTCGGCGACGTCCTGGTGCAGACCACCGACGGCCTGCTTGAGGCTGTCGACAGCCAGGATCGCGAATGGGGCGAAGCCCGCTGGATGGGCAGCGTGCTGGCGCACAGCGACGGTGAGACGCCGCAGGAAATCGCCGATGGAGTGGTCCGCGATTGTCGCTCATTCATCGGTTTGCCGGTCGATGACGACCTGACGGTGCTGGTCGCCCGGCTGACCCCAGATGAGTCAATTTGACCTGAGAGTCCGCCTGTCCGTTGTCTCGGTGGTGATAAGTCATTGAACGACAACGGTTTTTGCGTCGACGGTTTGGCATGCACGGTGCTTTGTCTCAGGCATACCCAGCCGACCAGCCACCATGTCCCTCCGTCATATCCTTATTGCTGATGATGATCGCCACCTGCGCGATTCACTGGGCGAGGTGTTGGCTGGCTTCGGTTGGCAGACCACGGTGGTCGGCTGCGGCAGTCAGGCGATCGCCGAACTCAGTCATGGGCGTTTCGATCTGCTGCTGTCCGACATCGACATGCCCGACATGACCGGCTTCCAGTTGCTGGCGTGGGCGCGTGATCAGCAGCATGGCGAACCGTCATCAGTGATGCCGACGGTGCTGATGAGCGCGCGGGCCAACGCTGATCTCGGTCGCGAAGCGCGCCGTGCAGGAGCGGTGACCCTGCTCGCCAAGCCGGTGCGGGTGGCGGAACTCAATGCGGTCGTCACCGCGATTTTCACCTAATCTGTTTTTAACTCCGATTTCCCAACCACTTTTCAAAGGCATTACATCATGGCTAAAATCATCGGCATCGATCTCGGTACCACCAATTCATGCGTCTCGGTGATGGAGGGCGGCGAGGCCGTCGTCATCGCCAATCAGGAAGGCGTGCGCACCACCCCGTCGGTGGTCGGCTTCGCTGAAAACGGCGATCGCCTGGTCGGCCAGATGGCTCGCAACCAAGCGATCACCAACCCCGAAAACACGGTCTATTCGATCAAGCGCTTCATGGGTCGGCGGCACAACGAAGTCGGCAGCGAAGAAAAGCTGGTGCCCTACAAGGTCGTCGGCGCGGCCACCGAACTGGTCAAAGTCGACATCCGCGGCAAGCAGTACACCCCGCCCGAAGTCTCGGCGATGGTCCTCCAATTCCTCAAGAAGGCGGCCGAGGATTATCTCGGCGAGACGGTAACCGAAGCGGTGATCACCGTGCCCGCGTACTTCAATGACGCCCAGCGCCAAGCGACCAAGGATGCCGGCAAGATCGCGGGCCTCGAAGTCCGCCGGATCATCAACGAGCCGACCGCCGCCGCCCTCGCCTATCACATGGACAAGGGCAAGAGCGGAAAGATCGCGATCTTCGATCTCGGCGGCGGCACCTTCGACGTGTCGATCCTCGAAGTCGGTGACGGCGTCGTCGAAGTGCTCGCGACCAACGGCGATACCCATCTCGGCGGCGACGATTTCGATGACGCGCTGATCAATTATCTCGCCGACAACTTCCAGAAGGAATCGGGCGGCGTCGATCTGCGGCAGGACAAGATGGCCCTGCAGCGTTTGAAGGAAGCTGCCGAAAGCGCCAAGAAATCGCTGTCCCAGACGACCACCGCACAGGTCTCGCTGCCCTTCATCACGATGGTCAACGGCCAGCCCAAGCATCTCAACGCGACCATTTCGCGCGCCACTTTCGAGCAGACCACCAAGGCCCTGATCGAGCGCTGCCGCAAGCCGTGCCAGGACTGCCTCAAGGACGCCAAGCTCAGCATCACCGACATCGATGAGATCGTCCTGGTCGGCGGCTCGACGCGCATGCCCAGCGCGCAAGCGATCGCCAAAGAAATCTTCGGCAAGCAGCCCAAGATGGACGTCAATCCCGACGAGGTCGTCGCGATCGGCGCGGCGGTTCAGGGCGGCGTGCTGACCGGCGAAGTCAAAGACGTGCTGCTGCTGGATGTCACGCCGCTGTCGCTCGGGATCGAAACCGAGGGCGGAATCCTGACCGTGATGATCGAACGCAATACGACCATTCCGACGTCGAAATCGCAGGTCTTTTCGACCGCTGCCAACAATCAGGACGCGGTCGACATCAAGGCGTTCCAGGGCGAACGGAAAATGGCCAAGGACAATCGCCTGCTCGGCGAATTCCGCTTGTCCGGCATTCCCGCCGCGCCCCGTGGCACGCCCCAGGTCGAGGTCTCATTCAACATCGACGCCAACGGCATCCTTGAAGTCAAAGCCAAGGACAAGGCGACCGGCAAAGAGCAGAAGATCAGCGTCCAGGGATCGTCTGGCCTGTCGAAGGAAGAAGTCGAGCGCATGGTCCAGGAAGCCGCGGCCAACGCTGAATCAGATCAGAAGAAAGAAGCCCTGGCCAAGGCCAAGAACACCGCCGAGCAGCTGACCCATCAGATGCGCGACATGATCAAAGAGCACGAGTCCAAACTCGAAGGCTCGGAAAAAGCCGACATCGAAAGCGCCATCGGCGTCGTCGAAGCGGCGCGCAGCGGTGAAGACCTGGCGGCGATCGAGGCCGCGACCGAAAAACTCCAGACCACTGCCCAGGCGTTCGGCAAGCGGGTCTACGAATCTGCTGGCGCTGCCCAGCAGGCAGCCGCTGCCGGTGCGGCTGGTGGCAACGCCGGCGCTGGCCCACAAGGTGGCGGCGCCGGCGGCCAAGGCGGCGACGACAACATCAAAGACGCTGATTTCACGGTCGAAAAGTAACGTCACTTCACGCATCCCAATCTCCTCCCAACCACCTCGAATCCCAAAGGATCTCCATGAGCAAGAATGCCCCGAAGCCCCTCGGCTCTCACGTCATCGTCCAACGCGCAAGCGCTGCCGACATTTCCAAGGGCGGCATCGTGCTGCCTGAAAATGCCAAGGATAAGCCGAAAGAAGGCAGCGTCATCGCGGTCGGCAACGGCAAGATGATGGAAGACGGCAAGCGCCAGAAGATGCAGCTCAAGTCGGGCGACCGCGTGCTGTTCTCGTCCTACGCCGGCACCGAAGTCACCGTCGGTGGTGTTGAGTACTTGGTCATGGAAGAGTCCGACGTCTTCGCTGTTATCTCCTGATCTACTCGACTGCGTGTTTCTGGTTGAACCTTGTAGCCGGAGTGGCGCCATATTGGGCGACCATGGACACGTGCTGCCTAAGTTGGGCCCTGGCGCACATGCGCCGGGGCCTCGTTTATTTTCTGTGCAATGAACGGATCTCCTCAATTTCCCGCAAGGCCCAGTCTGGATACCCGGATGCCAGGGCACTTGGCTGGTGGTCCCCAGGAAGGCACCGGGCCCGGCGAGAAACAGCCACACGATTCAGGTCCAGGTGCCCCAGGCGAGGGGTTTGCTGTTAGTGCTGGGGGCGGGGGTGCCGGCCATTTTCGTTTCGCGCTCGATCAGCAGCTCTTC
>JANYGY010000199.1 GCA_025362255.1 Planctomycetales bacterium | reverse complement strand
CCGTCTTCGGCCAAACCAAGCAAGTCCGAGGCTTCCGACGCTTCTCATTCCGAGGCAAAGCCAAGACCACGGCAGAATGGAGCCTCATCTGTACGACGCATAACCTCCTGAAACTCTGGCGATCAGGTTGGGCACCCGCCTGATGGCGGGCGACCTGCGCATCGCGCAGGCCTGCGATAGCGGTGTATCTATGCGTAATGGCAAGCATTGGGGACTGTCTGGCCTATTCCCGACAGACTCCTAGGAACATGTAATGCCAATGTGGCATGGGCGACTCGCCCATGCCACAAACAAACTGCGCGAAAACAAGATGGTCCAGACAATATCACACCTGAACCACCCTGCATTTTGTCAAAGTAATTCGCGACTATCTTCTTTAGATCCTTTAGAAATTTGCTTTGGGCACACTGACGCCGAAACCCCAGCCAGCGACATAGTTGTCGATCTTCACCAGGATGCGATTGATGCCTGATTTCAACTGCACGACCGCATGGTCTGAGTTCGCGGTGTATCCTCGACCGATCTCGTTGACGTGGACCACTTGGCCATTGAGCCAGATCTTGATTCCATCATCGGAACCACAGCCGAGCACGGCCTCACGGGCATGGACCTCGGTGATTTCAGTGTACGCGTAGGCGACACACCATTCTTGGGCTCCGATCTCGCTGGTCAGGTCGACCAGACCTTTAGGTGAGCTGGTGACTTTCTTCCACGAAAGCTTCTTCGACTTCTTGTCGGCAGCATCTGCATAGCTCGCCTTGAGATCAACACTGCCATCTTTGCGTTTGAGAAATTCAGTTTCGACCGGGGTTTTCAAATCAAGACTGATCACACCCGGAGTTGGGCTGCTGAAGGCCCCAATGATATGCCAATCGCGAAGCGCATCTTCGTCGGGAGCATTGGCCGTCGCATCCCAGCTCGCCCGCAAGGTGCGTGAGTCGACTTTGGGAAATTTCTTGCCGGAGGTCGGGACCAATGATTTCTGCTTGAGCGGCGGCAATTCATCGCCGTACGCTGCAATCATCTCGTCGCACATCTCAACGATCCGATCCGGAGTCATGCGCGCGGCGGTCAGCGGATCGAACATGCACGCTTGATAGACATGATCGCGACGGCCTTCCATCGCTGCCCGGATGAACAGTTCATGCTGCGTCACGTGGGGCTGCATGTAACCGATCAATTGGGGAGGCAGCTCGCCAATCTGAGCGTGATGCAGGCCGGTGCGATCCACCAGCGTCGGAGCTTCGATGATCGCGGTACGCGGGAGGTTGGAAATGGTTCCTCCATTGGCCAGATTTCCATAGATCACCGACGGGATGCCAGTGACGATCGACCGCATGATGATCGAGCAGTATTCGTGACTCTTGTTCACGGTGCCCATCGGCTCTGGTGATTTGGCGAATTTCTTCAGCCGCTCGAACTCATCAACGATCCCATCGCAGCGACGGAGATACTCATCGATCGGGATCGAATATTTGTTGATGACATCCTTGCCATGGGGAATGAACCAGCAGTTGTACTCGGCGTTATGCTCCGACGACTCGGTGACATAATACCCCAGACGGCGCATGAGCTCAAAGCGAATTTTGTTGGTGTCGTAGATCTTCTTGTCGTCCATCGCTTTGAACAATCGCGGATAGAGATCAACCCCATTCTTTTCGATCTGGGTATAGAACGCCATGTGATTGATGCCGGCGCAGGTGAAAGTTATGTCGGGGGTTTGTTCGCCGAGATAACCCATCAGCTGATCGATCGTACCTTGGACACTGTGGCACAATCCGACCGCTCGGATGGCCGACGTGCGGAAGATTGTCTGCATGTTCATCGACATCGGATTCGAATAATTTAGCAGGAAGGCCTTCGGACAAAGCTCTTCCATGTCCTTGACCATGCCGCTGAGCATTGGATACGTGCGCAACGCGCGGAACAATCCCCCAGGTCCGGTGGTGTCGGCAATGGTCCAGGTCTGGCCATATTTGCGGGGGATCTCGAAATCCACCAGGGTCGAATTGAAACCGCCGATCTGAACCATGTTGATCACGAAGTCGGCATTTTTAAGTGCCTTGCGCCGATCCATGGTGGTTTCGATCGTCGGATTGGCGCCCACCGCCTTGGCGACTTTCTTGCAAAGTGCGCCAGCGACGTCGAGGCGCTCCTTATCGACATCCATGTAAGTGATCGTGCAGTCGCGGAATTCCGGGATCTGAAGGATATCGCCGGTAAGGTTACGTGAAAACACGACGCTGCCGGCGCCGATCATAGCTACTTTAATCATGGACAGGTTTCCTGTGGCGAGATGGTACCTCACGCTGGGGTAGACTGCTGGCATCATCCTGTGATCAATACTGTGCAAAATGTGATGATTGCCGACGCCAATTGCCGCGCCAAGCCTCTCTTGTTTGCCCTCATCCACCGTTGAGCGTGATGTCATGCACCTCGTCGCCTTGCAACATGCTGCGCTAGAAGGCCCATCGCGTATAGCGGATTTGGCCGTGGAATTGGGCTGGACCGTGGAAATCCGCGATCTCGCCAACAACGCCGAGGTGCCAAATCGACTTTTGCCGGACCACGTGCTGGTGGTCATGGGCGGACCAATGGGCGTGGGCGACCGGTCGGATCCGCGTTGGCCTTTTCTGAATAAGGAAATCGCCCTGCTCAAGAAGGTCCTTGCTGCGGGTCAGCCGGTAATCGGTGTCTGCCTGGGCGCGCAATTGCTTGCGCATGCGGCGGGCGCGGCGGTCTATCCCCTGCATGCTGGCGAACCCCCTGCGCGCCTGCGCGAAGTCGGCTGGGGCGCCGTCACTTTTACCCACCCTGCCACCGAAGAACCGGTCCTGGCGGGTCTGCATAGCGCCGAACCGGTGGTGCATTGGCACGGTGACACCTTCGATCTGCCGACTGCCGCGACGTTGTTGGCTTCGACCTTAGCCTGTCCACACCAGTTTTTCCGCCTGGGAAAAAATGCCTTCGGACTGCAATTCCACATTGAGGTCACGGCTGAACAAGTGGCCCAATGGGTGGTTGATGACGCTGCCTTTGTGCATGCAGCTGGTGGTACGGTAAACGGCGCTCGAATCCTGGCCGACACCGAGCGTCTGATGCCCGAACATCGCGTGCAGGGCGATCGCCTCATCCGCAATCTGCTGCGTGCCTGTCAGGCCTGATGTGGCTGAGCAGTGCGTGATCGCTCATTGAAGACTCCAGCAAACACCACGACTCGGGACGCGTAACGGATACATGCCTTCGGTGATTACTGCTGGTGCCTGTCCCTTGGTATCCGCTCTTGTCTTGTTTCAGCGGCAAGCGGTGAAACATGCCCATCAGATGGATGTGCTGACCGCTACTCGCCCTGACCCTACGGCTCAGGAAACTATTCCGACCGATGAAGCCCCCCTGCTGGTGCGCTTTGCCGCCGGGGATGACGCTGCGTTTGGCGAACTCGTGAAGCGTTACCAACAACTCGCCTACGTCGTCGCCTGTCGTGTGACCATGCGTGAGGATCTGGCGATGGACGTGGTCCAAGAAGCTTTTTTGCGTTGTCTGCGTCATCGTTCACGATTTGAGATCGGTCGGGCGTTCAAGCCGTGGCTCTTGCAGATCGTCCGCCATTTGGCGATCGATGTCCTGCGCAGCCAACGGCGCATCGATGCCGGCACCGCTGCCGGTGGCGCCCTCGATGTTGCGGTGACCTCCAGTGACCCATCGACAGCAACCCGACACCAAGAATTACGCGAACAAGTGGCGACGGTGCTGGCCAGCTTGCCGGAAAAATACCGTGATCTGTTGATCATGCGGGAAATGGAAAACCTTCCTGCCGAGTCCATCGCTGAACAGTTGATGCTCGATTATGGCACCACCCGCTGGCGCCTGCATGAGGCCCGACGGTTGTTTCGCGTCGCCTGGGTTGCGCGCTTCGGAACCGAGGTTGATCATGAAGCCTGAGTTGAACCTGCGCCAAGCGGCGGCTGAATACGCTGCTGGTGAATTGTCATCATCAGAATGTGCGCAGTTTGAAAAACATCTGCGCGCTGTGCCGACCATGGCTGATGAGGTCGCTTTTTGGCGCCAGATCCAGTCGGGCCTAAAGCCCGCGGCAACTGCCACCCACCCCGGCCTCTGTCCGGATCTATCGGCCCTGTTGCTGCGCCGCGCGGCGCTCGAACGCACCGAAGCGCCCGCACGACAGTTGCGCCTGCCGCGTTGGGTCATCGCCGCCACCGCTGCCGCCGCGTGCCTCAGCGTCAGCGTGGGCTTTGCCGCCGGAGCCGCCTGGACCCATCGAAGCGAGACGACCCACGCGCCGACGCTCGCCGCGAATCCGCAGGATGTCAGCGAAATTCCCGCCAGTGAACCGCTCGCCTACGGCGAAGACGGTGGCGCAATCACTCCGCCCCCGGCCACCGTCGCCTGGCGTACCTATTTGCCGTTGTCCGCGGTTGACCACGCCGATGCCACCCGCCCGTTACCGATGACTCCGGTTGAAAAACCCTGGATCGGATTGTGGACCCGCCAAGCCCGCCTGATCGTCAGCGGATCCCCACCGCGCGAAGCCCATCTCGTCGTACGCATCGTCGGCGGCAGCCCCGCCTGGCAGAGCGGCCTGCGCCCTGGCGACATGATCATCGCCATCGATCACTGCCAGGTCGAAGACGCGATGTGCCTCGGCACCCACCTCGCCGGCAGCGCCCCCGGATCGAAGATCCCCCTCGACTACTGGAGCGCCGCCGACGCCGCATTCCGCTCGACCACCGTGACCCTTGAAGCGGTCCATGAGTAGAGGGTTTGGCGATAATGTCCTCGAGTGACCTGACCGGGCTAGTTTTATAGTTCCTCAAGTAAAATATTTATGAAAAATATTATTACGATCTCTCGAGACCCTTTGATCCAATTTACACTTGAGCCCAGCCGTAGATTTAAAGACAACATAGGATACACCATTAAATGTAAGGTTGACGAAGATGATGAATTAATAATAAATTCAGGGTGTTGCCACGAAAATTGGTGGATTGATTTTAAAGAAAAACTTAATGGTCTTCAATGTGGTCACATACAACATTTTGGGTATGGCGGTTCTGAAGGAGATTTTTCTACTCAATTTCACGTTACTCGCGATACATTCCATTTTTCACTGAATAACTTTGGTGAATTAATGAGGCTCGAGCGAACTTATAAAATTAATTTTTCACTAACCGAAGACGGCACCTGATAGTCAAATTTCCCTCTATTTTCCAAAATGAGATCTATAAAATTTCACACGGCAGCCTCAAATAATATCAATGCAGACTAATCGTCTGATTTCTTGATCAGGTAGCAGAGAAAAATCCTCAACCGGGACCGTGGCCCCCTCGTCCTGGCGAATGTCCGTGTTCGCGTTTCCACATGCGTGTAAAAGTTGTGGTTGAGGGAAAGCCGCAGCGTTTGGCGATTGCGGCCACCGGTACGCCGGCGGCGAGCAATTCGGCGGCGAGCCAGAGGCGGGAGGTGGCGAGGGCCTCTTTGGGGGGAACTCCGTATCCGGCGACGAACACGCGATAGGCCTGGGCGCGTGAGAGTCCGCTGGCGATCACCAGATCGTCGACGGTGACGCCGCGGTGCAGACCTCCCCACATGCGGGCGAGCATCGCGCGCAGGGCGGGATGGGCGAAGGCCTGATGGGCCACCGATTCGGCCAACACTTGGGCGAGGAGAGCCGCCACGGCCGCTTGGCGCTTGGATGGATCGGTAGCAGTCACGGCATTTTCGACCAACCGTCGACTTGGCTGACTGGGCACCCGGCCGGTCCACGCCTGGGCGCGATCGCCAAGCACCACGTCGCTCCACGCCGCAAGGAAACCTTGGCCGAAGCGAACCGCGCCAGCGCGCAGCTCTTCGTGGTTATGCCAGATACCCGGGGCGATAAGCAGCACTTCACCCGGCGAGAGGTCGATGCGACTGCCAGGTCGGGTGACCCGGACGACGCCGGCCAAACAAACGATGGTGGTTGGATTCGCATGCAGATGCCCTTCGGCCACGTCATCCTCGGGAATGGGCTGAGGGTCATTCCAGCAATGGACCGTGCCGAGGTTGCGCGGCAGCGCGTCGAGCAACCGCCACCACCGACGTTCATCAGGTCCCTGGGCCGCCGTGGTCGGCGCCGATTCCAAAAGCGGATCACGATAGGCCATGCGATGATCCCAAAATCAGTTCAGTTCAGTTCAGCTCATTCCACCGGCGCATACGGAGCGATGTCGGCCAACGATCCGCTGGCAGCGTGGCGAATGAAATATCCGGCAACCGCTGAGCCGAGGGCCAAGCGTTGGCGCGGGTTCAAGCCGGTGGCTAGGCCGTGCACGTACCCCGCATTGAAGCGGTCGCCGGCGCCCGTGCTTTTCAGCGGCGCGGTGCAAAATGGACCAGCCGCAGCCACGACCACGCCGCTCGCGTCGGCGACCGCGTTGATCTGCGAATTGTGGACGACGACCTGTTCGATCTGCAGGCGTTCGCGCAAGGCGACCGCCGCCGCACCGACATCCTTCGGATCAGCTGCGGCAGGCATGCCCAGGCGTTCGGCCAAGACTGCTAGTTCCGTGCGGTTGACACTCAAAGCGGTTCGCCCGAATCCGCGCAGGGTCTCCGTCATCTCGATGATGTCGGTGGTCGATCGACTTGAGGGATCAACCAGGTCGACGAAGAACCACGGACGGTTCGGCAGTCCGGCGAAGACCTCACGCTGCAGATGGCGCCAGCATGCCGTCATGTGCGGATACAAGGTCCAGTTGGTCAGGCAGATGACCTGCGCCCGCTGGCAGGCGGCGCGATAGCTGGCGAGATGCACGTCGAGCAGCTTTGGAGTCAGTTCGGCGAGTTGGGACATCACCGAAAACATGAATTTTCCGTCGCGGAATTCAAAACACAGCGTCCGCCCAAAGCCGGAGCCGAGTGCCGTCGCTGTGGCAAACCGCGCCAACACTGGAGAAAACGCCGGATGAATCGGCGAACCGACCGTTCCGAAGTAATGCACCTGGGCACCCAACGCCGCCAAGCCATCGCCGAGATTGATCGCGCAGCCACCGGCATCGCAGCGTTCGATGACGATTTCGCGCAGGCTGTTACGGCCAGCGGCGGCAGTCACCAATGCCCCCAATTCAGCAAGCGAGCCAAGCGGCGTGAACGCATCCAGGCCGGTGCGCTCGGCCACCACCCGGATCAGTTCATCGACGAATCCGTCAAAGCCGCAGACGATTTCTGGAACTTTCAGTTGAGAGGCTTTCAGTTGAGAGTCGGTAAGCTCAAGGGACACGGCGGATCTCGGGGTCGGTGAACACGTCGGCTTCATCGCGCGAGCGGGTCGAAAATTCGCTGACCACGGCGCCCTGCGGCCCGGCGACAAACCAATGCGGGGTGTTCGGCTTGAGGGTGTACTGACTGCCAGGCGTCAGGTGGATGTGCTTGAACATCGTCACCGTGGCGTGCTTGTCAGCGGGGACCAAGCGCAGGGCGAATTCCTGCTCGCCCGAACCCTGCTTATGACCGGGGACGAAGAGATGGACCTCACCGGCACGACAGCGGAAGGTTTCCTCTTTGCCGAGTTCGCCTTCCAGAGGCGGATGGCGATGTTCGGGACAGATCTGACCTGGGGTCATCACCAATTCCTTGGCGCAGCACCGGTCGGTGTTGACGTACACCAGGATCGCTAAGCCGTACTGCTCGAAGCGATCGAGACCGAAGTCGGCGATCTCAAAGGCTTCGGCCTCGGCGGGAGTGACGACCACGCCGGCGGCCTTCAGCGTTTTGACCGCCGCGATGCGCCGTTGATCGAGCAGGGTTTCACGAAGTTGTTGCATGAGTGGTTCCGTTCGAGGCAAGCCGGTGACAGCCAGAAGCTGGGCCAACGGCCCGCGTTTTTGAAGATCCCGCCATTGTTCGGCCTGCGGTTCATCAGCCGCCGGCTGCCAGGCGCAGGCATCGAGCAGATGGCGCATGATCGCGGTCGGATGCACGCCTTGCTCCAGGCACAAGCGCGCCGCGCCGACCAGGCGATCATCCGCCGCGAGTTTACGCCACGGATCGCGGCCGACCCGGGCGACCGGATCGTTGAGCCGACGGTTGCCGTAACGCTCGAGCAGATCCTCGACCAGATCGCGATTTTCGCGGCGCAACCGGGCACGTTCGACATCGCTGCGGCCATGGGCGCGGGCCAGCGCTTCGGCGGCTTCGAAGCCGGCGCTGCGCACGCTGGCGGCAAGTTTGGCGTCGACCGCACAATCGGGAATCGTCGCGTAGCCCTTGCGCGCACCGCCGTAGGCGAGGCACGCATGGGTGAGATTGTGCAGGTAGAGTTTTTGGCGGATGATGAGATCGAAATCTTCAGCCGCATCGATCCCGCGCACTGCCGGAATGCTGCCCCGAAAAGCAACCCGCTCGACCGGCAGATTGCCATAGGGCTCGACCGCGATGTCGAGTAGATCGGCGTTGGCCTCGGGCGCCGGAATCATCCGCCCGATCGAGGTGCGCACGAAACCGAGCAAGGCGATTGCCGCCGGATCGGCCGCGTTGACCGCCTGCCGCAACCGGTCATGGGCATCGAGTCCATTCTCGCACACCAGCACATCCAAGGGCCGGCCCTGGCGCGCGCGCGTGGCGGCGGCGAGCACTGGTCCCAGGCGCCCGAGCACGGCCAAGCCCACCGCGGTCGAGGCCAGATCTGCGCGCGCCAACGCGGCGGTGACCGCGGCAACATCAGCGCCGTTGATGGCGCGGACCGGGGTCACGACCACCGCCACCGCCCCATCGTTGTCGACCTCGGTCACCTGATAGCGGCCACGCTGATTCAGTTCATCAATCAGGCGCTGATTGACGTCGACAAAGACGACCTCCCAGCCTGAGGCGGTGAATAACGGCGCCACGAAACCACGGCCGATATTTCCGGCACCGATCTGGATGAGGGTAGGCATGTATCGGTTACTTTCGCAGAATGGACCTGCGCCGCCATGTCCGGGATGGCGGCGCGGATGTCAGGAGCGGCGTGCGTCAGGCACGTACCGCAATGATGCTGAACGCCGATCAACGCACGCCGGCGGTGATCATCGGCCACTCGTCGGTGCGAAACGCATCGACGGGCAGACCGGCGGCGTTGACCAGGGTCACCGTCGGACAGTCCGCCCACGCATAACGCACGGCCACCGGCGCGATGACCTCAAGGCTGTGCACGAGGACGCAATCGCCATCGAGGGTGGCGATTGCGTGGTGCCATTTCCGATCGGCGCCGGCGATGGTGAAACCGGGCACCGGATTGCCGCCCAGTGCGGTCAGCCCACGGGCATTGGCTAATCGCACGCGGATGGCAGCGCCTTCGATCGACATGCCGGCATAGCTGGGGCTATCGGCGAGAAGTTTGGTGTCGCCGTAGACGTGCCGTCGGGCGAGCAGCGCCAGGCGATAGCCGATCAACGGTTTGTTTTTCGGATGGATGTCATCCGCCTCGCCGGTGTCGATACCGACTGCGCGCCAGACCTGCTTGAGGTCCGTCGCGACCTGGCTCTGCGCTTCGCGCAGTTCTGCCCACGACGATTCGCCGGGCTCTTTCAAACGCGGCTGCCAGGCATTGAGCTGGACGATCCCGAACGGGAATTCACGACCCCAATGCGCCCGCCAATCGTTGATCATGGCTGTTAACAGCGGGCGGTATTGTTCGGCCCGCCCGGCATTCGATTCGCCCTGATACCAGATCGCCCCCTGCATCGCGTACGGCACCAGCGGGGCGATCATCGCATTGAACAGGTATCCGGGATAATTTTCCGGCTGGGCAAAGGGCAGCGGTGCCATCGTCCGGCGCGGCGGCAACGCGAGTTCGACGCGGTATTTCCACGGCCCCTCCAAGTCGAGGTTCAATGCCCCATCGGCAGTCGAAACCCGCAGCGGACCCTGATAGACGCCACCCGGACCGAAATGGTCGAAGACCCGCACCGCGATGACATTGCGTCCGGGCTTGAGAATCCGTGCAGGTACCTGATACGTCCGCGCGGTGGCGAAGGCGTTGGGATTTTCTTTACCGATTCCACCGACGTGTTCACCGTTGATCCAGGTGGTGTCGAAATCATCGATCACTCCTAAGCGCAAGACCACATCGCGGCCGGCCAGCGAGGCCGGCAGATCGAAGCTGCGACGAAACCAAACGGCGCCGTTGATGTCGACTCCGGCGTTGCCCAGGGTTTGCGGCAGGTCCATCGACAGCCAATCGCCTTCATCCAATGCGGGGTCCATCCACTTACTCGCTGCGGCACTGATTCCGGGATCCTGGTAAAACGTATCGCGCTCCCAGGCCAGCATCAGCTCTTTGCCGCGCGGCGAATCCGGAGTGATGTCAGACGGGGCCTGTTTGCGCCAACGATCGATGATCGGCACACACGGGGCAGAGGCAGCCAAGGCCGGCAGGCTGGTCCAGGCTTCGGCAGGCGTGCCGCCCCAGGCTGAATGGATGAGTCCAATCGGGCAATCCAGATGGGTGCGCAGTTCGCGCGCAAACGCCACGCCCACGCCAGTGAAATTGGCGAGCTGGGTTTCGTCGGCCACGGTCCATGATCCCGTGACGGCGATCTGCGGCTCGCCCGCCGTCACATAAGCCACCTTGAACAGGCGGACTCCGGCGAGTCCTTCGGCCAATTCCGTGCGTCCGAAACCCGAGACCGAACACGGCCAATCCATGTTCGACTGACCCGAGCACAACCACACTTCGCCGACTAGCAGATCGCTCACCGTCAGCGTGCCGTTCACGCTGCAGGTGACCGTCAAGGTCAGCGTGCCACCGGCTTCACGCGGATTGAACTCCACGCGAAAGGCTCCGGCCTGATTCGCCTCGGTGGTGCGGTTCTCGTCACCTAGGACGAGAGTCACGCGGGCGCCCGGGGCGCTCCAGCCCCAGACCGGAATCTTCTGCCGGCGCTGGAGCACGGCATGGTCGGTAAACAGGGAAGCGAGTTTGAGCTTGGGCATGGGAGTAGGCATGGGCGCCGAGGCTAGCGCCAGTTCACACCAATAAAAAGACCCCCGACGGTGTGGCCGTCGAGGGTCTGGACCGCCACCTTGGCGATGTCCGCAAAAAAAAGTGATGTCCGAAAGGACTCAGGGAACTTTGACCGAGGCTGCGTTCTTGCTGTTGAACATGGTCAGGATGCGGCGGGTGATGATCAGGCTTTGCGCCGAATCCTTGACCTGCTCAAGCATGATCGTCTCTTTGTTCGGACCGGCGGCGATCAGGGTCTTGGACATCGGCAATTCCTTGGCCCCGGCAGCGAAGGCGTTGACGGTTTGCGGATCGATCAGCAGATAGATACGCTCTTTGCCATTGGACTGCTTGTCGCGGAACTCGGCATAATAATTGTAGCTGGCCACGTCACCTTGGACGTAGATGTCGCCAACCTGGCGGGGCTCACCACACCCGGTGAGGGCAAGGGCAAGGATGGTTGCAGAAGCGAGGAGGGCGGCGCGCATGGGGTCTCCGGCGTAGGTGTCGCCGAGATGTTCCATGCGGATCACAAGGTATGGCGAACCTTTCGTGAAGATTCAGTGAAGGCGATTTCGGTGACAGCTAGTCAGTCAGCCAGTCAACCAGTCACTCGCGCTGCAACTGGAACCGCAACGCGGTGGGTAGATCCGGCGAGCGGAAAACGAAGCCCGCCTGCGTCGCACTGCGCGGCACCACCCGGATGCTCGACAGCAGCAATTCCTCGCCCATCTGACCAAGCAGGGTCCGCACCGCGAAGGCGGGAAACGGCGCAAATGCTGGGCGGGCCAGCACTCGGCCAAGCACTTCGGCAAAGTGGCCCTGACGCACGGGCTCGGGCGACACCGCATTCACCGGGCCGCTCAACCGGGACTCGTGCAGCGAGTGGTGGATCAGCCCGACGAGGTCGTCGAGATCGATCCACGACAGCCATTGTTCGCCGCCGGCAACCGGCCCACCAAGACCCAATTTGGCCGGGGTCAGCAGTTGGGCGAGGCCACCGCCTTTGGGTGACAGCACCATGCCGATACGCAGGTGGACAACGCGAATCCCGGCCTGTCTCGCGGGTTCGGCAGCGGCTTCCCAGGCGCGCACCACGTCAGGCAGAAACCCGACGCCGGTGCCGGGGCTTTCCTCATCGCACTCGGTGTCACCACTGGGATACACATTGGCACCGGAAGCGATGATCAGGGTCTTCACCCGCCCGGCTTGGCGCGCGACCGCCTCGGCCACCAGGCGCGTACCGGCGATGCGACTGTCACGGATCTCGGCTTTGTAGGCCGCGGTCCAACGCTTAGCGACGCTTGCTCCGGCAAGGTGCACAATCGCATCGCATTGCCCGACGCCGGCATCGTCGATGCGTCCCCGCAGGGGATCCCATGAAATGGTTCCCGGCGAACCGCCACGACGGCTGAACGGTAAAACCGTGTGTCCCGCGGTAGTCAGGAATGGGATCAGTTCGCCCGCCACCAGACCAGTCGCCCCGGTTATGCCGACAGTCAATCGCGGCTGATCGCGAAACAGGCGCTGACGTTCGAGATCACGGCGCGTGCGTTCGTGCCGCCAGGTGAAGGTGTGGCGCAGGTCCCGGGCGACCACCGCGCCGACGATATTCGCTAAAAATCCACCCGGAGGTTCATACGTGACGGCATCGGTCAGCTGGGCTGAATTCGTGTTGGAATCAGCAGCGCCCTCGATGTCCGCAAACCGATGCTCATGACTCCATTTAGGAAAAGGCCCCGACACCTGGTCGTCGATGAATCCGGTCGGTGTCTGCACTGCCCGGTGACGGGCCAACCAACGCCGGCGGAAAGGTCCGATGGGCACCGACAATTCGACTTCGCTGCCCTCGCTCACAGGTGCCCCGCGAACCACCTGCACGCCCGCAGCCGGGGGCAGCAACCGTTCAAGCGCACCGGGCGCCAGATGCCAGGCGAACAATTCGGCAGCCGATGCGCCAGGAAGTATCGAGGTGTGCAGATACGTAGGCATGGGGCGACTCGCGATACTTTGGTCAGGACTAGAAAATCTTTTGTTGAGCGGGTCCACCACCGTACTGGGCGATGTATGGTTTCACGCGCATCTTCCTGGCGGTATTGTCACTGCTCATGTACCTGATGCAGCCGAAAACCGGACGCTGCGGGGCCCACGGCCGATCGAAGCGCCCGAGGCTCCACATGATCCCGCTATAACTATTGGGATTGCGTCCATCGATCGCGTAGCGGTTGTTGAGATCGATCAAAGTGGCCACCGCGTCGCGTGGCGTCGCCGACCATTCGAGGATCTTCTTCGCCCACAGCATGCGCAGATAATTGTGCATCCGGCCCTCGGTGACGAGTTGCCGTTGCGCCGCATTCCACAGCGGATCATGCGTCTGACTTTTGGCAAACTGTTCACGATCGTAACGGTGCACCCGGACATCGGCGGTGTGCGCATCGAGCGACGCTCGCGCCCATGCAGGCAACGATTCATACTGATCGAACCCGGGCCGATGGAAACAGAAGTGATACCCGAGTTCACGCCACGTCACCAGTTCGTCGATGAAACTTTCGGCATTCACCGACATCCCCCACCAGCCCTCACGCGACCCGCTGGTCGTCGTCGCCAGGCGCTCCGGATTCCATTCTTCTTCGGCCCACAAGGCGGCGACGACCTGATGTACTGAGAGATGGCCGAAGTGGAGATACGGCGACAAGCCGCTGGCGGCATCGGATTCGACATCGCTGCGCTCCTCGGCGTAGCGCGCAAGCTTGTGCGCGAAGAAGTCCTTCATGGTCGATTCGGCGGCGCGCCAACCGCCACGCATAACCGCTGGGCCGACCGAATGATCGATCGCCAAGCGGGCGATTCCGCCGCTGAGCAGCGCAGCCAGATCAGCCGCCACCAAACCAGGCGGCAACCCCGCTAAACGCGGCAAGCGAATACCTTTTAAGGGGTTTTCGACCGGGAATTGCGCCAAGTGCGGACGAAGATTCTTCTGCAGGACCCGGCGGAAATCAAAAGCCCGATCACTCGCTTTCTCGGTCGCCCGCAGTGGCATCAGCCCGTTGGCGTCGACGGTTTGCAACCGCACGTCCAAGCGTGCTGCCACCGCCGCGACCATTTTCGGCAGGAAAAAACAGGGGAACTCATCCGTCACCACCAGGCAAGCGCGCTGGGCCAGGGATTCCAGCAGGCCTTTGCCAGCACCGACCGAGGACTCGACCCACGGCACGTACGTCGCCGTGGTCGGCGCAAAGGCCTCGGCGTTATCGCGCATGCCTTCGATGACGAAGTGATGCAGGCGATCGCTGGCCCACTCATAGCCAAGGCGCAGGGCTTCGAGGATCAGCAGCGGTCGGTTCAATCGCTGCGCCTGAGCAACCGCATGCTCCAAGGCCTGATTCCAAAAAGGACGGCGGTTGGCGATCATCCAATAGAGCACGAAATCGCCCGTGGGCCGCTCGGGCGCGCAGTTTGCATCGTGAACTCGCAGGGCTGGAACCATGCTCTCGAGCATGAACGATTTGACCGGTTTGAATAGAGGGCAATACTGCGACCATGCCTCCCATGGAATTCGACCACACCACTCCCGCCAACCAGGCTGGCATGGCCCACGTAAAGGCCCTCCTCCAGCACATCGGCGAGGATCCCGAGCGCGAAGGCCTGCGCGAAACGCCCAAGCGCGTGATCAAGGCGATGACCGAACACTTCGCCGGATACCACGAAGACCCGGCAAGTTTTCTCCTCAAGACCTTCGAGGAAGTAGCCGGATACAATGACCTGGTGATGGTCAGCGACATCGAGCTGCACAGCCATTGCGAACACCACATGGTGCCATTCGTCGGCTTGGCCCATGTTGCCTACATTCCCAGCGGTCGAGTCGTGGGCCTGTCGAAAATCGCCCGCGTGGTCGATGCCTATGCCAAACGTCTGCAGGTGCAGGAAAAACTCACCGCCCAGATCGCCAATACGATCCAGGAAGCGCTGAATCCCCAAGGCGTGGCAGTGATCCTGCAGTGCCAACATTTCTGCATGTGCTATCGCGGCGTCAAAAAACCCGGCTCCTGGACCACCACCAGCAAGCTGACCGGAGTATTCATGACCAACCCGGCGTCACGGTTGGAATTGTTCACGTTGATCAATTCACCGAAGCGGCGGGATTGAAAATCGACTTAAAAGAAAAGATCATCCCGGACCGGTTCCGAGCAGATTCCAGCGGATGATCGGAACGACTCCTAGCGCCGTGGCCTGGGTCGAACCGATCGGCAAGATAAGCTGCAATCCAGCAGGGAAGCCGGTCAATGGAGGTGTCAGGCTCAAAAATCCGTTGCCACCAACGGACAACTCGGATTGGGAAAGTGCCACCGACCATCCGGATTCCACCGGTGCGATCACCGAAGCCTGTGAAACGACGAGAGTAGTGTTTGCAGCTGGAAGAAGACCTCCATTTGAAATGAACGTCGCGTTGCCAGATCCATCGACCCCGGTGATCAAGGCCTGCCAGATTCCTGGTCCGCTGACCACAACATCACCTTTGACAGCAATTGGCGACAACGTTACAGCACTTGTGGAAATTGCTGAAATGGTCTTCGTCACCGTCGTAGACGGCATACTGGGGCCATCGACAAATATACTTTTAACAGCCCCGATGGTGTCGATCGACGCCACCTTCCAATTGAGTCCAGCGCCGGGCCCCGTCCAGCTGATGAAGCGATCCCCGATCGTCCAGGTATCGGCGGTGGTCGAAGCCCGCAAGACGCCGTCTCCATCATCAACCGCAAGCAAAAGCACCTGGATTTTGGTTCCGGAGTTCTGCAACGTCACCCAGCGTCTTTTGTTCGAAATCACCGCCGGCGAAGCGCCACTCATCGTGTCGCCCAATCGCAATGGTACTTGGTCTTCATCTGTCTCATTGGCCGGAGGACGATTCAAAGCAAGAAGGACGGGCGTAGATCCTAGACTTATGATGCCACTGTCCAAAATTCTGACCCCGGCATAGGTGGCAATGAATAAAGGATCTACCAGACGTGCGCGCAGCCCAATGCGTTGCTCGACGCCATCGGTGAAACGAAGCACCAGATCGCCAACATTCGGCCCTGGCGCTGTTGCCGTAAGGGGACTCAACGTGGTATTGCCACCAGGGGTTAGGATCCTCGCAAAAAGAGTTGTCAGATCAGCCTGGAACACCCCCATGGGCTCAATCCGAGCACTGCTGATGACTACCGGCGTAGAGAGCGGGTTGCTGAATTTGATTTCCAACTTCTGGGGTGACTGCCCAACCGGAGGCCACCGTGGAATGGTTCCGAAAACCACCGGATCAGATGGTTTTACCAAAATATAATCAGCACTGCCAAAACTTCGCACCGACACCTGCAGTGGCGCTGCCGCATCCTTTACGGTAACCAGCACTTCAATTGGAAGACTGTTCTCAACCGGGCGGAGGAAAAATCGTGAAGGTCCCCCGGTCAGTGCGGTAGTGATAATCGTCAAACGGAGAGGCGCAATGTTGGTGACCTCAGTAGCCACCCCCGGAATGCCCACCAAGCGGAACAATCCAAGAACGCTTGGTGTCCAGGATGAATCTGAAAATCCGGGTAACTCGGTTTTTCCATTGAGTACCGTGGTTACCACCAACTGAGAATAAACCGTCGCTGATCGATCGACCATGACCGTAGCCTGATATTTTTTGAGTACTGAATTCCAATTGATTGACAGGGGCGCACCGTCCTGCGTCAAAAGGCATGGTTGACCTGATACCGCGAGAATCGCCGACAGGATCGGTTGACCCAGACCGTCAACAAAGGTGATCGGGGTCGAAAAATATCCATTAGCTTGTTCAGCATCAATAGTCAGGGGAAAGACTTTGACATCTGTCGGTGCTATAGAAACATCATTGCCAGATGGAATCAGGTTGATGACTGGATTTCCATTCATGGACGGTTGACCCGATGGAATGACCAGAACGCTCGAACTGCCGTTCGCTATCGCTAATTGAAATGTTGCGACACCACCGAAAAGACCGACAGGTATGGTTCCATTCAGTCTCTGGGCATACATGTTGCCGGTCGGACCGATCAGTGCGGCAACTACAACATCTGCACGAAGCAACTTTAATGGAATAGAAATAATGGGGTCCGTGATGGACGTGCTGGTAATGGTTATGATGGCCAAGTCCTCAAGCGTACTACCTGCGTCTGGAATCCATGAAAGTTCAATCGTGGCAGAATTTCCCGGAGCAACCTGCTCATTTATTATTTTGAAGGTCAACCCGGGTATAGTCGACGATGTGGCAGTCTTCGCTTCGACCTTGTTGATCGTGAACGTATCCGTTGACCCTATCGGATTACGCACCTGCCATTGTCGAATGAATGCCCGGGAGGCCCGGGCCGGCCAAGGTCCAAGCGCAGTGGCCGGTGATGTCGCAAGATCAATAAGCGAGCTATTGCCGATCTGGATGAGCGACTCCTGAAAAATAATTTCAGGCGCAAATACAATGACTCCGTTCGAACTCACTTTGAGTCGGAATTTCCAATCATTCAATTGCAGCGTGAGCGTGCCCGTTTGAAGTCCAGCACGAGCGGGTGTCGCCATGATACGCACAGCCAAATTCGCGCGTGGCGCAAGTGTCGGAGTCGTGATCGACTCGACTTTCAGCGAAAAACCGGCATTTGCAGCGACAGATGAGGAAATCTTGCGGGGATCAATGGTGAATTCGCCCGTGTTGGTCACCTTCAAATCGATGCTCCGCACTCGATCCAGCACGCTTGACCCCAATTCCGTGGAATCCTTCGGCTCAGCATTGTCAGCTAAGATAAACCCTGCACTCTCAACCTGGAGCGAGACTGGTGGTTGACTTTGTTCAGACCCCTTTCCAGAGAAGCATCCAGTTAAAAAAAAGGGTGAAATTAAAAATATGGCAAGCGATGTAAATGGACGGCGAGTAATCCAAACAGATATTTTCCCTAATTCAGTTTTGAATATTATGGAATAAAACAGACGTTCAATAAACATAACCGACTCCGATGCGAAAGATAAATGAGGTTGATTGATAGGTTTTGTCAAAAATTTCAACTTTCGGTCCTGTCAAAGCCCCGAGTCCCGATTCAAGGTGCCAAGTCTGGTCAACCTGCCATCGCCAAAGTGCTTCGCCACTGGCTTGCCATACATATCCTCGGTCTGATCGGGAACCCTCCTCAAGCTCGATCGTGACTATACCTGCACCGAGCAGAATCTGAGGAATCCATGGTCGATCATTTAATTGGAGCGCTATGCCACCGCGATACGTCTGAGCTTTCATCTTCTGCTCGATAGAATCAGGAGTTTTTGCCGATCCGACCGCATAGGTCCATCCTAGCCACAAGCTTTCCAGCGTCCCCCGCCAGCGCGGCCGACGCACCGCCACGTTCAATTCGACCCCCGCCAGATCTCCCAGATCGGAAAAAGACGAATCGGCAAAAACCTGAAGCAATGGCGTAACTGTTACTCTGGTCAAAAGAAATTCAGACCCGAGGTCAGAGGCTTTTTCAGCTTCACTTGTCCACCCGCTAAAAGGTAGGAAAACAACTAGTCCGGTGATCAAAACCAAGGACGCGGTTGATCGTAAATGTAAATTTTTAGATAAAAAGCACATGGAAGTCCCCATACAATCTGATCATGGAATAAGCAGTTCATCACAGCGTTGCGTAAAATTGTCAGTTGGTGGGGCTGCCACTTGCCCTTGCAGCTCAACCCACACGGAAGCCATCGCGTAGCGCAACTCGATCGTACTGCGTCTGAGTGAAAGTGCGCGCCTTGTTGCATCGAGATATTGCAGGACATCGGCTGTTCCGGTAGATATTCGGTGACTTACTTCGGTCGCAACAAGAGTCGCCGAATTTGATGCCTTCTGCAATGCAACGAGTCGCCGATCAAACGCAGAAATGGTTGCTTGGCCGCGTGCCAAACGATCAAGACCGTCAGCCAATGCCTCGGCATAAAGTGATTCACTTCGCCTCAGATCCGCACGCACGCGAATCCACCGATTCTTGTAACTGCCCGCATCCAGCAAAGGCATAGTCAATGAGCCGAGGACCTGCCATGCTCCCATCCCCATGGAAAGTACGTCACCTGGAACAGCCGCCACCAGTCCCACATCAGCGGTCAGCGAAAATGTAGGAAGAATCGCTCTCCTGGCCGCCTCCAATGAGGCACCATCGCGCCAAACTCCCATTTCAGCAGAACGCACCTCTGGTCGCCTGAGACAACTACCGATGGTATATGAAACACTTCCAACGGCCAATGAATCCAAAACGTCATCTGGCAGTATGGGAACCTCGCCTTGACGTCCGAGGAGCGTATGAATCACTTCCCGTTGAATCGTACCTTCAACTTCAAGACGAACATTTTCAGCTTCCAATTCATCTTGTTCAGAGCGTAATTTAGCGGCTTCGATGCTATCCTCGGTCCCCAGGTTGACCCGTTGATCCAATTCCGCCAGATTACGGCTGATGGCTACCAGCTCTTCCCGAGTGATGGCTGATAGAACTTGAAATCGTTCATATTCCAGCAATGACCTGACCACATTGGTCGCCAAATCGAGCAAAACCCGATGGCCCTCTGCAATCGCTGATTCCAGCGCAGCAAGCCGCACTTGGCGCTGGAGTCGATT
>JANYGY010000186.1 GCA_025362255.1 Planctomycetales bacterium | reverse complement strand
GGCGGCTCGCCCATGTGCGGGGGCCAACTCATGGGCGAGCCGCCCATGCCACGGGATGATCCCCTACTGAGCTTTCCCGCCGACCACCACTTGCGGATGGGCGGTCAGTTCACTGATCAAACGCTCGTCGCCTGATATCGTCATGACCACGTTGTCGCCGTCGAAATCTTCGGCGTGGATGGCGGCGCGGGCGCGGATGTGGGCGTCGAGGGCGCCATCGGTCACCGGATACCTGATTTTGATTTTCTTCACTTTGTTCTGAATCACTTCGGCGATCGTCGCGCGGAGCTGATCGAGACCTTCGCCATTCAGCGCGCTGACCGCGACGCTGTGCTTGTGTCGGCGGCGTACTGCCGCGAGCACCGTCTTGCTCGGACAACGGTCCACTTTGTTGAAGACCACGACCATCGGGATGTCGCTGGCCGAAATGGTCTGCAGCACGGTATTCACCGCCTGCATCTGTTCTTCCATCACTGGGCTGGCGCTGTCGACGACATGCAGCAGCAGATCCGCCTCGCGGACTTCGGACAGGGTCGCATGAAAACTGGCGATCAGGCTGTGCGGCAGATTACGGATGAATCCGACGGTGTCGGACAGCACCACATTCTTGTGCGCTTCGAGATGCAGTCGCGCGGTACGGGTATCGAGGGTGGCGAACAGTCTGTTCTCGGCCAGGACGCCGGCGTGGGTCAACGCATTCATCAACGTCGATTTGCCCGCGTTGGTGTAGCCGACCAGCGCGATGTTGAACGCATCCTTGCGGGTCTGCACTGTGCGATCGCTGCGCGCCGCGATCTCATCGAGCTTACCCTTCAGATCCTGGATCCGCTTCTTCACCAAGCGGCGATCCATCTCGATCTGCTTTTCGCCGGTGCCGGTCATGAAACCGGACCCCGAGCCTGAATTGCCGCCTACCGTCTGGCGATCGAGATGGGTCCACATCCGCCGTAGGCGACCACGGGTGTATTCCAACTTGGCGAGCTCGACCGCGAGCATCGCCTGATGGGTGCGCGCATTGCCGGCGAAAATCTCAAGGATCAGTTCGTCGTAGTCGAGGACCCGGACTTCGAGTTCCTCCTCGAGATTGCGTTGTTGCCGGGGCGATAGCTGCACATCGAGCACGACTTCCTTGGCGTCATGACCTGAGAGCAGGGCCTTCACTTCTTCGATCTTGCCGCTGCCGATGTAGGTCCCGGAAACCGGCTTGGGCAGATGTTGCGCGATGGTCGCGACCACCGTGCGTCCGGCGGTATCCAGCAGGCTGATCATCTCTTCGGTGCGGTCGCCTTCGAGCTCGCGCTCGTGGGCGCAACCGGCGATGACCAGCACCACCGGGATGGTGGCGGAAACAGTGGGCTTGAGGGCTATCTTCATGCAGTTGAGGCATTGGATGGCGAGACCGACCCTGGGCAACTGGGCAACTACCCTCTTGCCGGCACGCAATGCCCCAGTGGACTCGATCGCCATGACCGATGCGCCGAACGTGATCCGCTTTCCTGGAAGTGGTGGAGGGAAGTCAGCTCCAGCTCCTACAACAGCTGTCGATACGACGGTCGGGCCTGACGGTTTGACCGAGGATCAACGCAAGGCGATCCAGGTGATCCTGAGTGGAATGACCTTCGTCTTGATCGGCATCAAGCCGACTGATCGCGGCGCTGATTTTTTTACCAGCATCCATGGCGACGCGACCGATCTGCGCAATTCGCAGCAGCACCTCGATGGCGTGATCGCCCGGGCGTTGAGCAAACGCGGGATCTGAACGCGGTCTTAACTCAGCCGCGGCAACCAGCGGCGCAACATCGTGTGCAGCAGTTCGAGGCGCACCGGCTTGGCCAGATAATCATCCATGCCCGCCGCCAGGCAGCGTTCGCGATCGCCTGGCAATGCATTGGCCGTGAGCGCCACGATCGGCAGCCGCACGTGGCTGGTTTCGCCAGCGCGCCACGCTGCCGTCGCCGCAAAGCCATCCATGCCCGGCATCTGGCAGTCCATCAGCACCAGATCGAATTTGCCGCGCTCGGCGCCAAGCAGCGCCAACGCCTGAGCGCCACCGCCCACCGCTTCGGTCGCGATTCCCAGCCGCGCGAGCAACGCGAGCACCACCCGCTGATTCACCAAGTTGTCCTCGACCACCAGCACGCGTACCGCTGCGGGGGTCGGCGGTTGATCGATCGGAAAAGCGCCACTCAGCGAATCATGCCCGAGCGCCCGCGCGGCAGCGGACAGCAACGCGTCCCGGCGCACCGGCTTGACCACGCACGCAGCTAGGCCGAGACCCGCCAGATCCCCCTCGGGAATGCGCTCTGCCAGATGCGTCGTGAGGATCACCGGTGGCATGCCCGGCTGCCCAGGCGCTGAGATCTGCCCGGAAGCAACCACCGCCAAGCCGTCGAGCGCAGGAGTGCGCCGATCGATCACCAGCAGATCATAGTTCACCAACCGCAGGCGTTCGGCGACCCCTGTACCGGCAGCAAGATCATCCACGACGGCGCCGGCGCCCTCGAGATGCTGACGCAGAGCCGCCCGCGCGGCCGGATGCCCATCGACACACAGCACCCGCCGACCGGCCATCGCGGGGGGAGCAGAACGCGGCTCAAGACTTGAGGCCAAGGGCAACCAGAACGTGAACGTGCTGCCCCGATCAAGCACACTGTCGACCGTGATGCCCCCCTGCATCAGGCCGGCGAGACGTTTGCTGATCGCCAATCCCAATCCAGTGCCGCCGAAGCGCCGGGTGGTCGACGCGTCGGCTTGAGTGAAGGACTGAAAGAGCCGCGGCAGGATCTCCGGCGGAATCCCGATTCCGGTATCGCGGACCATGAACGCTAAGTTGCCATCGCGGATTCCGACGGTCAGCAGCACTTCGCCAGCGGCGGTGAATTTCACCGCGTTCGACAGTAGATTGACGAGGACCTGGCGCAGCCGTTCCGGATCGCCACAGATCTGGGCAGGGACCAGCGGCTCGACCAGGCACACCAGCTCAACGCCCTTGGCTTGGGCATTTTCGGCCAGTAGGCCGATCGCATCTTCCGCCAAGGCGAGCACCGACAGGGACACGTCTTCCAACTGCAGTCGTCCCGATTCGATTTTCGAAAAATCCAGGATGTCGTTGATCAGAACCAGCAGACTGTCGGCACATCCGCGCACGGTGTTGATGTATTCGCGCTGCTCGCGATCCAGCACCGTGTCCGCCAGCAGATCCGCCATGCCGACAATGCCGTTCATCGGCGTCCGGATCTCATGGCTCATGGTCGCCAGAAAATCGCTTTTGGCCCGCGCGGCGGCTTCGGCCGCGTCACGGGCGAGCACCAGCTCGCTGATATCCGAGCGCAGACTGACCACACCGCCGTCGAGACTGCGATGTTCGCTAATGCTCAGCCACCGGGTCGGGTGCTGTTCGAGAAACGGCTGCCCGGGTTTGCGCAGATGGGCCAGTCGTTCTGCGATGAACGCCGCCGGGTCAGTGACTCCGGGCAGGCTTCCACCGTGCTCGAAAAACGCCGTGAGAATCGCCTGATAGGTGTTGCCTGGATGGATCGCGGAGCCGGCCTGCGGATAAAAACGGCGATAGGCGTCATTGCAGACGACCAGGCGCTCGTCGGCATCGAACATCACAAAGGCCGAATCGAGGGCGGTGATCGCGGCGTCGAGGCGCGCCTTGGCGGTGCGCAGTTCGACCTCGCGTTTACGCTCCTGGGTGACGTCAACAAATGAGACCACCACCGCCCGGGCTGGTCCATTGATGCCGTCGATGCTGCCGACGTTGCCGATGGGCTGGCTGTTGACCTGCACCCACACCAGCGAGCCGTCGGCGCGGTGCACGCCCATGATCACCCCGAAGCACGGCTTGCCGGTGCGCAGAGTCACTGGTGCGGGATGCTGATCGCCGGGGAAAGGGCTACCGTCTTCATGGATGCAGCGCCAACGTGGATCGAGCGAGGTGACCCCGCGCATCTGCGCCGCGGTGAGCCCGAGGATTTTTTCCGCCGCCGGATTGTTGGCGACGATCCGCGCTTGGGCATCCTGCACGCAGACGCCCTCGTTGAGCGATGCCAGGACCGTGCGGTATTCTTCTTCGCTGAGATCGAGTGCTTGCCCACCGCCGGCGAAGTTTAGCCGACGCTGCAGGGCTGCCACGCCGCCAAGAGCCACCAAACCGACGCCCACCATTCCGATGACCGCGATCCCGGGCGCCTCGGCCACCGCCAGCGCGATCGGCGCGGCGATCGCCAGCAGGCCGACCGGAAGCATGAGGATGCGGGCAAGTGGGGAAGAATGGCGCACGGTGGTTCACGGACAGTTTGACGCAGAAAACCCCGCGGCGCAAAGGTCAATCCGCACCTTGACGAGTGGTCGGCGGAGATTCGTCCGCCAACTGCATCTAAACTCAGCTGATGAGGGGTTGTTGACCGCGCAAAACACTGTTTCCCTCGAATAATTGCCGCTGATCGATTGCGGTGGGCGAGAGCCAATCGGCTTCGTTGAATTGACCGCTCTGGCCGTAAGCCGCCAACGCATTGCCGTAACAAGTGGCCGTGACCTGCGCTGAATCGATGCCGCGGGCGAGCATCAGACGAGCGGTCTTGGGCACCGCGAGCGGATCCGAAACACCCCAATCGGCACTGCTGTCGACGATGATCCGCTGCTGGCCATAACGCCGTACGACCTCGACCATCCGCTCTGAGCCCATCTTGGTTTTCGGATAGAGTGTGAAGGCCGCCCAGAAGCCTTGATCGAGTACCGCCTGCACCGTCTCCTCGTTGTTGTGATCGACGATCACCTGATCCGGACGCAGTCCATGTTCGAGGCAGATCGCCATGCTGCGCAAAGTCCCCGCCTGCTTGTCGCGATGCGGAGTATGGATCATCACCGGCAACTCAACGCGCTTGGCGAGTTCGAGCTGGGCGCGGAAGTATTTCTCTTCGGCGGGCGTCTGGTCGTCAAAGCCGATTTCACCGATCGCGACCACGCCGTCCTTGGCCGCAAACAAGGGCAGCAATTCCATCACCTGTTCGGCGAGCGCATCGTCGTTGGCCTCTTTGCTGTTGAGGCCGATGGTGCAGTAGTGGCAGATACCGAATTGGGCCGCGCGAAACCGTTCCCAGCCGACCAGCGACGCGTAATAATCCTGAAAACTGCCGACCGAGGTCCGCGGCTGGCCGAGCCAGAACGCCGGCTCGATGACCGCGACCACTCCCGCCGCCGCGAGTGCCTCGTAATCATCGGTGGTGCGCGCCGACATGTGGATGTGGGGATCGATGAAGTGCATGTGATTCCAAAAAATACGTTGTGAAGAATACCGAGGGGACGTCTGCCTAATCAGAGGCGTTCACACCACGCGACGACCTCGGCCAGACCGTCGGGGATCGCCCGCCCGGCTGCCGACCGTTCGCGTTGGTAATCGCTCAGCATGCGCCCCAATCCAGGATTAGCCCGCGCTGCCAAGCCTTTGATACGTCGATGATCGCAGTCCAGGAAGAAGGCTTTGAGCACCATCTGGTTCAGGGGATCCTGCTCGAACCACTGGGCTGGATAATCATTATCAAGCGCCACGGCCTCGAAGACCGATTGCATCGACGAGCGCACTCCAACCGCCGCCCGCGCGCGCAGCAGCGCTGCATGCGGATAGCGCGGCAGTCCGCGATACAAGGCGGTCGATTCCGCCAAGCCCGCAGTCGCGAACAAGCGATCAAGCACTGCCAGCCAGCGCAACGGATCTGCCGCCGGGATCGCCAGCACCAAGGCGATCCGGGCTTCGCTGGGATCATGATGCCGTCGCCCGGCGTGGCCGAACGCCAGCGCCAACGCCGTCGCATCACCGGTCGCGACCAAGGCGCACTGGGTCGCCAGCCAGGCCGCCTGCTGGGCGACGACTGGGTCGGGCGGTGAAAGCGGTGATGGCTCGTTCATCTGGCGCCACGATCCCCGCTCTGGAAGACAGGCCAATCGCCATTCAACCCTGGCGATCTGCCGCCAATGAATCACTTCCTAGCCCTGCGCCCCGATGGCGCGACCCGTGATCGGTTGCATCAGGTCGCCGAACGGCTTCGTGCCTGGGACCTGCCCGCCACCTGGACTCATCCAGAAGATTATCACCTGACGGTGTTGTATCTCGGCGATCTCGATGAGACCGCCGCATCCTGGATTGCGCCCGCCATCGCCGATGTGGCAGCAAGCATACGTCAGCCGTCGTTGCAACTCGCGGGACTTGGCGCCAGCGGCACGCGTGGCCAGACCGTGCCCCGCACGGTGTACGCTGCCGCGCTCGATCAGGCTGGCATGTGCTACGATCTCCATCGCGATCTGTGCGACTGCCTGGATGATCAGCCTCAGACGCATTTCACGCCGCATCTGACCATCTGCCGGCCCCAGCCGGTCACCCGCCGCGAGCAAGCCGCGGCACCCCTGTTTCGCGACTGGCCACACCTGCTCGAAGCCAACGGCCAAGCCGATTGGGGTGCGTGCGTGGTCGAGGCGCTGGTCCTCTACCGCAGCACCACGCGCACGCCGCGTTACGCCGAAGTCACCCGTTGGCGACTCGACTGAAGCGGGATATGACCGCTGGTGCGTTCAAGCGGTGGCGCACGTGGCTTTCACCGCAACCCCGATCACGAGGTATACTGACGTCATGGCACACACCGATCACGAGCCGACCAGCGAACTCAAAAGCATGAAGGCGGCGGTCAGCGGCGACTCGATCGCCAAAGCCGAGGCCCGCGCCGAGCGGCAGGAGAAACTGGAGCGTGAACTGCAAGGCAATCGCGCCATCACCCTCGATCCGGCAAAACGCTCGGTGCAAGTGCAGCGCTTCGAAGGCATGCTGCGCGAACGGGTGGTCGGTCAGGCACCGGCGATCGAGGCCATCCTCGATTCCTTCAGCAAGATTCTTGCCGGCGTCCGCAACACTGAACGACCGTTGCTGACGCTGCTGTTCCTTGGCCCGACCGGGGTTGGCAAGACCGAGACCGTCAAAGCCCTCGGCGAAACCATCTTCGGCAAACGCAACGCGTTCGTGCGCATCAATTGCCAGGAATTCGCCAGCGAGTTCACCGTCTCCAAATTGTTTGGTTCGCCTCCAGGCTATGTCGGCAATGACGTCGAACCGATGTTGTCGCAAGACAATCTCGACCGCCATCACAAAGAGGCCCAAGCCGAAGGACGCGGCGTTTTCGCCGAGGGCGAAGGCAAAATCGCCAAATTGTTCCCGCAGGTCAAAAGCCACTACATGTCGATCGTGTTGTTCGACGAAATCGAGAAGGCGCATCCCAAGCTGTGGAACGCCCTGCTCGGCCTGATGGAAGATGGCCATCTGACGTTGGGCAACAACAAGACCGTTGATTTCACGCGCTCGATCATCGTCATCACCACCAACGTCGGCGCTGAAGAGATGAGCAGCACTTTGCGTCACCGCTCGATCGGCTTCGAAGTCGCGACTGATGCCGAAGAACTTAATCGCAACATCAAACAAAAGGCCATCGAGGCAGCGAAGGACGTCTTCCCCTACGAATTCCTCAATCGCTTCGACGACATCATCTGCTTTCGCGTGCTGACCACCGATGACCTCAAACGCATCCTCAACCTGATGCTGCAGGATGTGTACAAGCGTCTGCTCAACGCCCAGGCGCCGATCCTGCTGCACTACAGCCCATCATATCTCGACAAAATCCTCAAAGAGGGCACTGATCCGCAATTCGGTGCCCGCCCGATGCGGCGCGCCGTCGAACGCCTGCTGGTCGCTCCGCTCTCGCGCCTGATCGCTTCCAATCAGGTTCAGGCGGGGGATGTGATTTCCGTGCGCCTCCGCAACGAGGTTCCGGTCTTCATCCGCGAACCCGCAGGCGGCAAACCTTCCAAGAAAAAAGGCGGCGGCGACCGGATCGTCAAATGATCCACAGCAAACACGCAACCTAGTCGGCCGTAATGTCACCATGACGAAACTACTCGTGATTGCCGCCCTAGCCCTGGCTGCGATGGTCAACGCCATGGCCGAAGAAACTCCGACCCCCAACCGCCAATCGATCATCCTCGGAGGCGGCTGCTTCTGGTGCGTCGAATCCTGTTTCGAGGAGGTGCCGGGGGTGATCGAAGCCGTCAGCGGCTATGCGGGCGGTGCCGTCGATCGCCCGAGCTACGAACTCATCTGCGACGGCGATACGGGACATGCCGAAGTCGTCGAAGTCATTTACGATCCGGCAAAAGTCGACCTTCCGAAACTCTTGTCGATCTTCTTCCACGTTCACGATCCGACCACCCGCAACCGTCAGGGTGCGGATAGCGGCACCCAATACCGCTCGATCATCTTGTGCACTGACGAGACTCAGCGCAGCGCAGCAACGGCTGCCATCGCGACAGCGCAAGCCCGCTTCAGCTCACCAATCGTGACCGAAGTAGTCATTCTGGCGACCACCGGTCCCGCACGATTTCACCGCGCCGAAGATTATCATCAGGATTATTTCAAGCTCCACCCGGATCAGGCCTACTGCAAAGCCACCATTCCCGGAAAGCTGACCAAATTGCGTAAATTGCTCGATAAAAAGGACTGATCGGACCTCTGCGTGGTTCTTAGGCCGCGGGACTCTTGCATGCAGGATGGTGACGCGACCATTCCCAAACATGAAATTCATCGAGACGATTTTCGAGCGTGGAATTTTCGGCAGCCGCTGGCTGCTGTTGCCGATCTATTTGGGAATGATCGCCGCCCAAGCCATGTACACTTGGAAATTCCTCCAGGGCCTCGTGCACCTCGGGCACGCGCTCATCCTCCCGGGTGAGGGCGATGCGATGCAGCAGGAAGCGGCCTTCCTGATGATGATCCTCGGCTTGGTCGATTTCCTGATGGTCGCCAACCTCATCGTGATGGTGGTCATTGGCGGTTACGCGACCTTCGTCAGCAAACTTGATCTCGAGAATCATCCGGATCGCCCGGC
>JANYGY010000147.1 GCA_025362255.1 Planctomycetales bacterium | reverse complement strand
CTGTTGGTTACCAGATTCTGCAGCACCTGTTTCAGCTGATCACGATCAGCCAGCACTGAAGAGGTTTCCTCATCCAGTTCGATGCGCACTTCGGTGTTCGCCGGCAGATCACTGCGCAGGCGGGTGAGATGCTGCAGATCATGGAGCAGCGGTTCGAGATCCAGCGGTTCGCGTTGCGGCGCGCGCAGACGTGAAAGGGCGAGGAAATCGCTGACGATGCGTGCCAAGCGATCAGCCTCGGTGACCACGATCTGGGCGAGGGACGCAGCATCGGGATTGCCCGCCCCGAGGCTGATCTCGCCCAGTTCCTGGGCACAGCCCCGCAGGCTGGTCAGCGGATTGCGCACTTCATGGGCGATGCCGGCGGCCATCTCACCCAGCGCGGCCAGGTGCTCCGCGCGTTGGGCGTTTTCTTCGAGAATCCGCAAGCGGGTTTCATCGGCGATCAGGATGGTGCGGCCGACGGCGGCCCCGTCACGACCGTTCAGGCGCGTCGCCCGCACGACCAGGTGACGCCCATTGGTGCCCTGGAACCGGCGCAATTGCGGCAGAGACGGCTCGACCGCCAGCGCCCTGACCTCGGCCAGATGGGTGCCTGCCAAGGCTTTCAAGGTCGGCAACCCGCGGCAATTGGGGGTCAATCCGAGCAGACGTTCAGCTTCGTCATTGAGATAGATCACGGTGCCATTGCGATCGATGGCGATCACGCCTTCGCCGAGTTGGTCGAGCAGTTCGTCGGTGAATAGTCGCTGTTCTCGCAACCGACGGGTCAGCAATTGCGCCAGCAGATCAACCGTGAACACCGCGCCAATCTGCACCGCCAGATTGCCGATGATCCGGTTGGTATCGGAAAGTGCCGGATAGGATGCGAGAAATTCCGGAGTGAATGGCGATGCTTTGGCCAGGTACAACGTCGCGCTGCCAGCCATCACCAATGAGGCCAATGACGGCATGACAAATGGCAGAACGCCAGGCAGCACCAAGTTCGCGATCAGGACCACCGCAAACAGCAGCAGCACCGCCGGAGAGGCCACCCCACCGGTCAAGTAGATGAATGCGCCGACCCACAGCAGATCGAAAATCAAATGCAGGATCAGCTGCCAGCGGAAGCGCGTCCAATGGACCAACGCCGCGAGAACGCCCGACACCAAGCCAACCCCAAGGAGCAACCATCGGGCTTCGGCGACGGTGTCGGGGGCAAGTGCCTCTTGGCGATTTTCAGCGGCGAACACCAGCACCGCCAACGCCAAGGCGACGAGCAGAAGCCGCAGTAGGCTGACTTGGCGCGCGGGCTCAGCCAGGGGACTTCGCAGCACCGCCATGGCGCGGAGCAGCCGCTCTTACGAGAGCTGTTTTTGGAGTTCGAGAATCGGCAGGAAGATGGCTGCGACGATCGTACCCACCACCAGGCCCATCACCGACAACATGATCGGTTCGATCAGGCTGGTCAGTGATTTGACCGTCGCATGGATCTGCTGATCGTAGAAATCGGCGATCTTGAATAACAGGGTTTCGAGCGCACCAGTCCGTTCGCCGATGCCCATCATCTTGACCACCATGGTCGGAAAGACCCATGAGGTCTGCAGATGGGTGGTCAGATTCTCACCGCGCCGGACGGTGTCGCGGGTCGCCAGCAAAGTGTCTTCGATGACCGTGTTGCCAGCGGTCGAGGCGACGATCTCAAGCGCCGCGAGCAGCGGCACGCCGGATGCCAGCAAGGTGCCGAAGGTGCGCGAAAAGCGGCTGATCGCGACTTTTTGGAAGAGAGGGCCAAATACCGGGACCTTGAGCCACACCGTGTCGCGCACGCGTCGCGCATCGGGGCTGACCTTCATCGTCACTTTGTATGCGATGATTCCGGCGACCACCGCAATGAGCACCACATACCACTGATGCTGGAGGAACTGCGACGCTTCGAGCACGATCACCGTGACTGCCGGCAGCTTGGCATTCAACTGGGTGAACATCTGCTGAAATTTCGGCACGACGCCGACCAGCAGATAGCCCGTGATGCTGAAGATTAGCAACAGCGAAATGATCGGATAGGTCATCGCCGACTTGATTTCGCTCTTCAACGTCTCGGAGGCTTCCATGAAGTCGGCGAGGCGGTTGAGGATGACATCGAGCTGGCCGGACGCTTCACCCGCTTTGACCATATTGACGTAGATTTCGGGGAACATCCCCGGGAATCGCGCCATGGCTTCTGACATTTCGGTACCGCCGCGCACCATGTCGGCGCACTCTTGCAGACCGAGACCGAAATTCTTGTTCGTGCTCATGGTCTGTTCCGAGAGGATCTCGAAACTTTCCAACAGGGGGATACCAGCGCCGATCATCGTCGCCAACTGGCGGGTGAACATCGACAGCTCGGCGGCCGAGGCTTTACGCCGGCGGCTCAGTCCGGGATTTTTCTTCTCCGTGACGACGTCGAGTTTCTGCAGCTGCACCTGCATCGCGCGGATCTGCGTGAGAGCTACTTCCTTGGTTTCGGCCTCAAGCGTCCCGCGGACGTCCTTGCCGGCGCCGTCGCGGCCTACATAGGCGAATTTTAATTTAGCCACGGGTGGTGCTCCCTAAGAACTTCTTGTATCGCGCGGCATTGGTTCTGGCAAGGCGGACTGGCGCAACCCGAGCGTGACCTGCATCAGCGAGTGCCGACCGCGGCCCTCGCTGATCGCCGTTCATGCGTCCGAGGTGGAATCGTCAGCAGCCACGGCGCTGGCAGCGTCGCTTTCGGCGGCAGTTTCAGCCCCGGTTTCGGCGGTCGCAGCAGCCTTTTTCTGGAAGCGTGGCGGGGGATTGCCTTTGAGGGTGAAGGCTTCGCCTTCGCCAAGGACCACCGCATTTTTCTGGGCGACCTTGATCAGATTGGTCACGTCATCTGGCGAAAAGGCGGTGGCCAGCTTGAATGCCACCCCGGTCTTTTTGTCACCCGTCAGTTCGGTGTAGCGCACCCAGATGATGTGCCCGGACTGGGTCAGCTCAAAGGGCGTGGTGATCCAGACCTTGTAGAGCACCTCATCGTTCTGGGCGATCTGGTGGCCGACAAAGTCGCGCGTCTTTTCCGAGCTGACGGTCAATTTCACCTGCTTCGAGAGCTGGTGAATGGCATTCTTGACCGCATCGTTCGTCGCCTTGCCTTTCTCCTGCTGAAGAAAAGACATCTCATAGGTCCCGATCGACAGCCGCGTCAGGGTCTTGAGGGTCGTCGCGTTGATGTTCGCGCCGATCACCACCTGGAGTTCGCGCTCCGGGAAGTTGGCGTATTTTTGTTTGCTCTCGGTCATGCACCCGGTTCTAGGCTCGGCCCCTTGCGGCACAACGGGATTGGCCCGATCGCGTGGCGCCGCACCCCGATGGCGGGGTGTGTCGCCAGTCGTTCATCAGCGGTGCCGATTCGGCATGGTGCTCGCTCAATAAATCATCAGGACTTGCGAGTTCTGCAACTCCGTGTCAGCATGACCTTGTAGGGCAGTCAAACCGCCCTCGTGAAAGGTGGACCATGACGATCGCCGCCGTTCCAGCCACGTTGGATAGTTTGTTGGCTTACCTCGCCGCCTGTGGCGGGGTGGATCGCTTCGATTTCCACGACTTTCGTGGCGACCCCGATCCGTTGGCTGCCCGCGCTTTTGCCGAAGAAGTGCGCGAACGCTTTCACGATCACCTCGGCAGCGAGCTGCTGGTCGAACAAGTCGCCAATCGTATCACCTTGCGGGCGATGGCTTCAACACACTGATTTATTCGCCATCAATCGAGGTGACCTCGCGGTGACCTCGATTGCGTAACCGTTGGTTATTGCCATCTCATGGTCGGATCGGCACAGTCGCGCCATGACTGATCCGCTTGAGCCGGCACTGAACTTGGTGGTTGAGGGATTATGTCAGGCCTTTGGTGACGACCTGGTGGCGGTGGTCCTCTTCGGTTCAGCGGCGGAACAACGGCGACGAGCGGTTTCCGACACCAACGTCGCGGTGGTGGTGCGGTGTTTCGAAACCACTCGCACCGACGCCGCGCGCTCAGTGGTCGCCCTAGCAAGCATCGCCCTGCGGATGCGGCTCCTGCTCTTACGTACTGATGAGATCGCCGATGCCGCCTCGGCATTCGCAGTGAAATTCAGCGACATCCAACGCCGTCGGCGTGTTTTGTTCGGGCCTGACGTGTTTGCCGCGGTCGTGGTTCCGCGGAGCGCAGCGATTGCCCAGCTTCATCAGGCGTTGCTGAACTCGCTCATGCGGTTGCGCGAGATCTGGCTGACCAGCCGCGATGATCACCAGCTTGGCTTATCCATCGCCCACCTGGCCGGCGGCCTGCGGGCGTGCGCAGCAGAGTTGTTGAACCTTGAGGGCACCGCGGTTTCGACTCCCCGCGAGGCGCTTGAAAAAATCGCCGGGACCACGCTTCCCGAACTGAGCGCGGCGCGTGCGGACACTCTGCCCGCGGCAGCCAGTAGCGGACTGCTCGTCAGGATGGTCGAGTTGACTGAACGGATGCGCCAACGGGCGGCGGCGCTGACATGAATCCTTTTGCCTGGCCTGGGTCTGAATTCTTGGCGTTCTATATCGTGCTCACCGCGCTGGTTGGAGGCTTCGTGGTGCTGGTCAGGCGTCAGCTCGGGCCTACCGGCATGCCCTCCAAGCGACTGACGGATCCCTATTCCATCGCCCTCGTGCGCGGCGGTATCGCCGAAGCCATCCGCGTCGGCGTGATGAGTCTCACGCGGCGGAATTATTTGAGCTGTATCGGTCGGAATGCACAAGTGACTGATGTCGCAGCGACGGTGAAGATCGATGCGGAGCAAGCGATCTTGCACGCCTGCCAGCTGCCGATCCCAGGTTATGACTTGTTGAGCAATGTTCGGGTGGCGCACAGTTTTCAGGCGCGGGTCGCCCAGCTGGAAGACGCCGGACTGATTCCTGATGCGAATTTGCGGACGCTCCAGGTGACCTTGGTCGTGGTAGGCGCGCTGATTTTGGGACTCACGGGGGCGATCAAGATCATCAGCGCGCTCCTCCATGGTCATCATAATGTTGTTTTTCTGATGTTCTCAGTCGGTCTAGCCGCAGTGGTGATGTGGTGGTGTTTCATGTCTATTCCGCAAACGACTCCGCGAGGTCATCAGCTGTTGGCTGAAATGCGTTCACTCTTCCATTCCTTGCGTGGACATCCGGTCGCGGGTCGTCCGGATGAGGCACTTTTTCTTGCGGCGATTTATGGCGCGTCGGCCCTGCCGGTCGCGGATCAGCGGGTCATGCGCGATACGTTCGAGCCTCCGCAACAGCTCCAATCGAGTGGGTCATCGTGCGGCACCTCGTCGACAAGTTCATGTGGCAGCAGCGGTGGCAGCAGTTGCGGTGGTGGCGGTTGCGGGGGCTGCGGATCGTCATGACGGATCGTTTCGGTCTGGGTTGGCGACCGGAACTGGCACTCGATCTGCTTCGACATGGCGACCAAGTCGAGGTATTGGAATTCATCGCCGAGGACTGGCTCGATGCGCCAACTCCGCGTCTGGCCACTTTGGCGGCGTGGTGTCGTGAGCGTCCCTGCCATCTTCATGGAACGTCGCTTGGCTTGGCCTCGACAGCACCGATTTCACCAAGCCGTTTGACTCGCTGGCGACAATTGATCGCGGCAGTGCAGCCGACCTGTTGGAGTGAACACCTGGCATTCGTGCGGGCAGGTGGAATCGAGCTCGGGCATCTGGCGGCGCCGCCGCGCACTGCGGATACCTGTGCCGGCACGCTGGCGAATCTCGCGCTCATCAAGCAGATGGTTGGCTCACTGCCGCACCTCGAAAATGTAGCCACCTTGATGACTCCGCTGGGCAGCGACCTCGACGAGCCTGAGTGGCTTTCGCGCATCATCGAGGGGAGTGGCGCCGGCATGCTCCTCGACCTGCACAATCTATATGCCAACGCGATGAACCAAGGCTGGGATCCTGTGGCCGCTCTGGATTCGCTGCCACTGTCACAGGTCGCCGCGGTGCATCTGGCCGGCGGTCGATTGTGGCGCGGTCGGGTGCTAGATGACCACCTGCATCCGGTGCCCGAGGCCGTTTTCGGTCTGCTTGAAGAACTCGCGGCGCGCACGTCGCAGGCGATCGACGTGATCATCGAACGCGACGGCGGATTCCCGCCATTTGGCGAGTTACTCGACGAGCTGGCAGAGGCTCGCGCCAGGGTTGCTGCGGGGCGGGCGCGACGGCATCGCGATACCCATCAAGGGATCTCTTCCGCTCTAATAAAATCTGCACCGCGGTCGCAAGACCCCGGCGCGCAAGCGCGCGAAATATTTTTGGCGCGACTGTATACCGAGCCTGGAATGCGTGAGCAATTTCTCGCCGATCCCTCGGCCACTACCCTCGACATTCCCGCAGAATGGAGAGACGCGATTTCCACTCTTGATCGTGAAGGCCTGAAGATGGTTGCGGAAAGTCTGCACGCCAAGCGGCGTTCGGTTGCGCAAGGAGTGTAATGTCGTCGTTACCGTCCGGGGCGGTCGAGCTGAACGTCATTGCCTGCTGTCGGGAATTCACAACAGTCCCGAACATCTTTCGAATCACCGTCCATCCTTCACGAAGGTCGTAATCATGCGTCATATCCCAACCGTTGTCGGCATCGTGCTCGGGCTTTTTTTCGCCGTGCTCGGGGTCTTATTCCTTGCCCACGTTCTGCCCCCTCCGCCCCCAGCTCCTGAGGGTTCATGGCCGGCTCTGTTCATGGGTTCGATGATTCCCAGCGGATATATGAATGCGGTCAAGGTGTTCGAAGTGTTTGGTGGAATATTGATCGCCATTCCACTCACCCGCAATCTGGGTCTGCTGGTGCTCGGGCCGATCATTCTCAACATCATCGCTTTTCATCTATTCGTCATGAAGGGCGAGACGCTGATGGATCCGGTCCTGGGCGTCATCGTCGCGGCCACGCTGTTTTTACTGTGGGTCGAGCGCAAGGCCTTTGCCGGTCTGATCTGGCGCCGGAGCTGATGATCTATCAATGTGCGGCGTAACGTTGTCGCCGCACATTGAGGTACCTATTTTTTTCTGAATTCCTGGTCGGTGTTGAGCCGCGCGCGGGTCTCATGGTCTGCGGCGATGATGTCTGCGAGCGTTGGGTCGACGACCGTGGGGGCGTGTTCGACTGCGTCGCCCACCACCCGGAAAATGTCGGTGAAACACCCGTGACCAGCGAGGTAGGCGGCGACCGCCAGCTCATTGGCGGCGTTCATCACTGCCGGGACCACCCCACCGACATCGGCCGCGTGATAGCCGATGTCGAGACTGGGGAAGCGGACTCGATCGGGATCTTCAAATGTGAGATTGGCCATCCGCGCAAAATCCGGCGCCGCCACTTGGCCGGGGACGTGCTTGGGCCAAGTCAGCGCATATTGGATCGGCACCTGCATGTCAGGGAGACCCAGCTGCGCGAGCACCGAGCCATCACGATAGCTGACCATCGAATGCACTACGCTTTGCGGATGCACCAAGACGCGAATGCGTTTGGCTTCGATGTCGAACAGCCACCGGGCCTCGATGATCTCGAGGCTTTTGTTCATCAGGGTGGCGGAGTCGATGGTGATCTTGGGCCCCATCTTCCATGTCGGATGGGTCAGCGCCTGATCGCGGGTGACCGCTGACAGATCCATGACCGTGCGGAAAGGACCACCAGACGAGGTCAGGATAAGTTCGGCGACTTCGTCGGGATGGTGACCTTCGAGACATTGGAACATCGCTGAATGTTCACTGTCGACCGGCACGATCACCGCCCCGCAGCGACGCGCTTCGGCCATGATCAGGCCCCCGGCCATGACCAGTGGTTCCTTGTTGGCGATGCATACGCGTTTGGCTGCGCGCACCGCCGCAAGGGTCGCGGGCAAGCCGGCCGCGCCCACGATCGCGGTCATCACCGCCGTGACCGCCGGCGCACTGGCGACGGCACTCAGCGCCTGCGATCCGGCCTCGACGCGAATGTGCGCCGGCACTAAGCGCCTGAGCTGGGCGTACCCGGCGGGATCGGCGATCACCACTTCCTGCACCCGATAACGCACGGCTTGCGCCGCCAATTCAGCGATCTTGGTGTTGCCGGTGATCGCATACACCGGCAGTCCCAGGTGTTCGGCGACCTGCAGCGTATTGATTCCGATCGAGCCGGTCGAGCCGAGGACTGTCAACATGAGGCAGTGCGGTTCAGCAGGTCGCGCAGGTGCACCAGCAGCTGGTCGGTGTGAGCCGGCAAGCCGACGGTGATCCGCAGTTTGGTGTTCAGCCCAGGACGGTCCCAATAACGCACCAGCAGCCCACGAGCTTTGAGACCGAGGTAGAGTTCACCTGCCCGCGCGCCGACTTCGCACAGCAGGAAATTGCCGGCACTCGCCGGCCAACTCCAGCCGAACTCAGCCAGTCCGCGTTCGAGGCGCTGCCGTTCAACGATGGTGCTGCGCACCAGGTCACGGTGATGATCGCGATCATTCAACGCCACGATGCCGAGCTGCTGAGTGATGTAATTGACATTGTAGCTGTCTTTGACTTTGCCTAATTCAGCGACCAGGTCCGCGTGGCCGAATAGCAAACCCAGCCGGGCGCCGGCCAACGAATAGCTTTTGGAAAACGTTTTAAGCACCACGACATTGGGATGACTGGCGAGATACGGAATCATCGAGGAGCCAGCCGGTGCGAAATCGTTGTAGGCCTCATCGATGACCAGGATGCCATCCACGCGTTCAGCGAGCCGGCGCAGTTCATCAACCGCGGTCAGGGTCGCGGACGGATTGTTCGGGTTCGCCACCAGCACCATTTTCGCGCCCTGACGTGCCAACGCCTCGGGCAATTCCCAAGCCTGGGGGGTGATCCGATAGTCGACATGGACGATCTCGACGCCCTGCAACGCCGCCAAGGTGTCGTACAGACCATAGGTCGGCCAGGGACACGCGACGCGGTCACCCGGGGTCAAGAATGCGCGATACAAAATCGTCAGGCAGTCGTCAGAGCCATTGCCAGCGAGCACCTGATCGGGCGTGACGTCATACAGTGCGGCAGCAGCCTCGCGCAATCCGGTCGCCGAAGGATCCGGATATTGCCGCAGCCCGTCACTGCCCCGGGGCAGGTTGGCGAGGGTCGTCCACACCGCTGGTGATGGCCCCGTGGCGCACTCATTGGTGTTGAGCTTGATGCAATCGCGGACCTGTTCGCCGGGGGTGTACGCCGCCATCGCCTTGATGTCAGGGCGCAGGTGGCGCAATGCGGTGCAGATTGGGGCAGTTAGGTTGAGATCAGACATGCTGCAGCAGAGCGTAGACCGGTGCGCAAGGGCTCCAGTCCCGGCTTGTTTCAGCGCGGCAGCGGCAAAACCTGAGATATGCGTTCATTGGTCAGCTTCCTCGGCTTTGTGCTGCTCGTCGCGGTGGTCGCCGGCACCGCCGCGATCTGGAGTCCGGACGCGTGGTACGCGGGTCTGCACAAGCCGTCATGGAATCCGCCGGGATGGGTCTTCGGGCCAGTCTGGGGCGTGTTGTATCTCGCGATCGCAACCGCTGGTTGGCGTTTGTGGCAAGCCGAGGCGAGCGTCAGCCGGACGGTGTCGATGTGGTTGTGGACGGCTCAGTTGGCGCTGAACGCCGCCTGGACGCCGTTGTTTTTCGGCCTGCATCAGCCGCTCGTGGCGCTGCTCGACATCCTGCTGCTGGTCGCGGTCATCGGCGCCAGTTTCGGCTGGTTTCGCCAGTCGAGCCAATTGGCTGCGTGGCTGTTTGCGCCGTACCTGCTGTGGGTTCTTTTCGCCACCGCGTTGAATGCGGCGATCGTCATTTTGAATTGAGCCGAATCAGCCGCCCACGGCTATGCTCGCAGGCTCATGGCGTGAGCATCATTCGCCTTCAGTGCGCCGGAAGAATCCGCCCAATCCGCGGCTGATTCCTGGTGCCGGTCTGACCACCACCGTCAGCCGCG
>JANYGY010000130.1 GCA_025362255.1 Planctomycetales bacterium | reverse complement strand
GCATGGGCGGCTCGCCCATGTGCGGGTGAAAAAATCGCAATTCGTCAGGCAAAGACACATGGGCGGACCGCCCATGCCACTTTCGAAAAATGCATGGAGGCAGGGGGCCTATCTCACGGCTCCCATGGCGGGTTGGGCGGTGGTGTCCAGTGGACGACGATTTCTTGGCCGTTGATTTCCCAGGTGCCGTTTTTCGGCAGCGGATCGAGGACGACGCCGGCGGCGACGGCCTCAGCGACCGTGGTCGGCCAACGGCCGTCACGCTTGGCCACCTCGACCAAGCGTCCGGAGAGCATACCGAGACGTTTGTCGATCTTCAGTTGCTGCCAACCCGGACTGAGCGGCTGGCCGTCATCGAGTTCGTACGCAAAGCCGAATGGATCGGGCCGCAGGCTGAAGCCTCCGAGGTTCGCCTGTATGGGTCCGAATGCCGGCAGGCCTTTGGGGAATGCCCGGGCGACGATCTCAGGCGCCAGCAGGTCGGGGAGCATCACCGGCCCGATCAGGCGCTGCGCGCGGTAGCTGTCGATCAGCAGTTGAAGCCGGCTTTCGCCGAAGCGTGCAACCTGTTCGCGCAGCGTGCGCAAGACGAAGGCACGCGTCGGCGAGTTGGCCGGGGCGCGCCGCAGTTGTTCGATCCAGTACGGCACCTGTTCCAATTCGAGGTACCGCCGCTGGCCCATGGCCTTTTTCCAATCCCACACTTCCTGGCGGCCTTCGTCGGTGGTCTCGGCGTCGTACCACGATGCAAGAAAGCCATCCATCGCAGAGATGCTGGCGGTTTCCGCCTTGTACGTGGTCGACATTTCGGCCGCCACCATCCGCCACAACTGCGTCTCGTGCGGCAGATCGAGCAATCCGCCTTCGAGGATGCTCAAGGCGACCTCATGGCGACTGAGGACCCCGCCGAGGTTCAATGAGGCGTGCTGATAATACGGCAGAAATTTCGGATCGAGCGCCACCAGCATGCGATACAGGCGCTCGAACGTACTTTCGCCAGTTCGGAGGACGGTGTCATCCTTGAGGTCGAGCTGTTTTTCAAAATACGCAAAGCTGTCGATCCAGCGCAATTTGGCGAAGGTGTTGACGTGGCCCAGGCACATCAACCGCGCGGTGGTCGGCGACGGCAGGAAGGTCAGGTCCTTGGTGCGGATGCGCGCCTGGGCGTGGACGAACCGACTGCCATTCCACGTCAGCAGCCCCAGGCCGATGATCACCGCGACGAGGGTGCTCGCCGCAGGTCTTCCAGAGGGGAGAAAAGCGAGACGTCGCACAGCTGCTACAACTGTTTGCGGCGCACGACGCCGACCGTGATGCAGACGAGCAGGCAGATCCACAATGCGCCGTAACCGAGACTGAGCCCTGCATCAGACCACGACATCGGCAGCGCATAGGCCGCTTGGTTGCGATAGGCGAACATGCCCAGGTTGGGGACCAAACTGGCCAACGTCGAGGCCAGGATCTGCTGCCCGCCTTGTAGATGATTGATCAGATCCGGCAACGCCGCGACCGCATGGCCCAAGGCATAGGTGGCCAGCCCGAGGACCGCCGCCAACAACGGGCTCGACAGCGCGGTCCAGCACAAGCTGACCGCGGCCATCACCAACACCTCGACGATCGTCAACATCCCGGCCAGGATCAGCCAGCCGTGCACCGGGGCGCCGGTGAGCCAGAGATAGGCCAGCGCGATGCTGAGCATCAATCCTTGGCCAAGGGCGAGCGCCGCCGCCAGACCGAGGAATTTTCCGACCACGAATTGCCAGCGCGCCACTGGCCGCGAGAGGATCGTATAAAGCGTTTTCTGCTGGATCTCTGATTGGACCAAGGCGGTGCCGGTGGCCACCGCGACCAGGACGCCGATGACGCTCTGCAGCGACAAGACCAAGTCGGTAGTCACCAGATCGCCATCGGTCGAACTGATCCAGCCGACGATCCGCGACAGCAGCACGCCGACCGTGTAGATCACGATGAGCAGAAGAAAAGTACGCGAGCGCACGGCTTCGCGGAAGGTCGCGCCGGCGATGATCGTCAGCATGTCAGGTGTCTCCCAGGCGATGGCCGGCGCCGTGGAAGGCGCGGATCCGCGAGACGAAATAATCTTCCAGGGCGATCCGCTGACGTTCGAGCCGCAGAACGTGAGCACCCGGCGGCAAGGCCGCCAAACGGGCTTCGCGCTCGGCTTCGGGGAAGGTCACCTGCCAAGTGCCGTCGGCGGCCGCGACCGCGCCCACCGCGAGCGGGCCGGATCCGGTCAACGCCAGAGGCGCCTGGCCGAGCAGGTCGGCTAAGCGCCCCTGCTCCAGCATCCGGCCATGATCGATCATCCCATAATGATCGCACAGATCCTCGACATCGGCGAGGATGTGGCTGCTGAAGAAAAGGGTCGCGCCGCGTTTGCGCTCGTGGTGCAGCACCTCGCGAAAGCGCGCCCGCCACAACGGGTCCAGGCCTGAAAACGGCTCGTCGAGCACCAGCAGATCGGGCTGGTGCAGAATCGCCTGGGCCAGACCGAAGCGCTGACGCATGCCTTTGGAAAAGCTGCGCAGCATGCGCGTGCGCAGGTCGCCCAGATCAAGCAGCTGGTACACCCGATCGCACGCCGCGCGGATCGCCGGTGCGGTCAGGCCCGACAATTTTCCGAGATAGGTCAGGTACTCTTCGACTTGCAGATTGTCGTAGAAATACGGCTGCTCCGGCAGATAGCCCAGCCTTGCGCGCAGGTGGCGATCGCCCAATGGCTGACCGAACAGGGTGATCTGTCCCTGATGCCCGTGGAGCAGGCCGGTCAGCAATTTGATGCTGGTCGATTTGCCGGCGCCGTTGGCTCCGAGAAAGCCATAGGCGCAACCGCTGGGCACCGCGAACGACACGTCGGTCACGGCATGAATCTTCTGCAGCCAATCACCGCGATAGGTGAACGACACATTGGAGAAGGAGAGCAGAGTCATGGTCACAAATAAAGTTTTCCGCATCAAGGACGAGATCGGCCTCAAGTCTTTACGTGCCAGATCGCGGCGCAACCCGCGCCCGACGCACGATGCCGACGACCACGGGAATGAACGAAACGACCACCACCGCCAACATGAGGTAATGCAGATTGGCGCGCATGGTTTCGTTCTGGCCGAGCTTCCAGCCGATCAGCAGCATGGACCACACCCAGATGATCGCGCCGGCGAGATTCCAGAAGACGAATGAGCGATACGGCATGCGCGCGAGTCCAGCGACAAACGGCACGAAGGTGCGGACGATCGGCACAAACCTGCCGCCCGCGATCGCCCAGCCGCCCCAGCGTTGATAGAAGTCGCGTGCCTCTTCGAGATATGCGCGTTTGTAGAACCGTCCGTCGGGGCGCTGCCAGATGCGTTGGCCGGTCCAGGCGCCGAGATGGAAATTGAGCCAGTCGCCGGCGATCGCCGCGACGGTCAACGCCACCCCGGTGGTGACCAGATCAAGCACCGGCGGTCCCGGGGGCTTGGTCGTCGGATCGAGGGCGCACAGCACCCCGGCGGTCAGCAGCAGGCTGTCACCGGGTAGGAAGAATCCGGCGAGGATCCCGGTCTCGGCGAAAATGATCGCCACCAGGATCAGCAGCCCCGCCCCTTGGAGCAAGGCGCGCAAGCCAGCGGGGTCGGTCAATTGGGTGTACCAGTCAAGCATGCGCAGGGTTGTAGGCCTGACCGGGAAATCGGAATTCCGAATTTGCAAAGTGGTCTAGGCTTGGCTCTGGTGACTTCCTGATGACTCGTAAATGGCGTATTCGATTGACCGTGGTGCTGGTCATCCTCGGCGTGCCGTTGGTGCTCGCGAGCTTGGCGGTGTATTACACCACCACCGGGAAACTCGGGCATTATATCGCCATCCAATACGCGGCAGTGTTGCCAGGACGTTTGATCATCGGCAGCGTCCAGGTGTCGGCAGCGGATCAGGTGCGTCTAACCGATGTCACGATCAGCGAGGGCTTTTCCGATCCGCTGGTGCGCATCGCGTGGATCGATGCGAAAGTCGATTTCTTCAACGGGCGGCTGTCGGCATTGCACCTGCATGGGGTGAAGGGCCGGCTCGATGAGGAATCCTTTGGGCTGCTCAACCGGATCATCGAAGCCGGCGAAAAACTGCCGCCGACCAATCCTCCGCAGTCGTGGGATCTCGATGCCGATGGCGAAGTCGAATTCGCCTCGGGCTTGAAGCTGACCGAAGCGTTCGCCAAAGGCCACGTCACCGGATCATTGTTCGAACTCACCTGCGGCACCGTCATCGGCGCTGGCAGCAAGCCCGCACGGGTGACCGTCGCCGGGCGGGCGCAGGGGCCGGCGACCGCCGGTGCGCCCCAGAACAAGCGGATCGTGGTCGAACTCATCGAGGCCGAAGGTCCGCTGCCCGAGGCCCTTGATGCGGTGACCGCGATCGGCCTGCTGCCACCGACCCCGCCCGGCTTGCGCCGATGGTTGCCCGCCCGCGTCGACGCCAGTGGCAGCACGGTGGTCCGCGATCTCGGCGTCCTGCATTACACCTCGCCGATGAAAACCCGGTGGCAGGATGCGGCCGGCCGCGTGGGTGGACTTGAGGGCAATCTCGATGCCGACGCCAATCGCATCACCGTCGCGGTGAACGAGTACAGCGATCCCGCCCTGGGCCGGGTGGCGGGCGGCACCCTGGTGGTCGATCTGCGCAAGAACGTGGTGACCCTCGACGCCCCGCGGTTTGCCCCCGGACCCGGCTTGGCGCTTCCCCCGCGCCTGCCGATCGACGCCCTGCTCAAGCAGATGCCGCGCCTCAAAGTCATCTATGGCATCGACGACGGCACGACCCGCGTCCAGCTCGACCATCCTGAACAGAATGCGTCGATGATTGCGGCAACCTGGGGCATCGACACGCCGCTGCGGGTCGACGGCGCCCACCTGCCATTGACCCTCGCGCAACCGCTGATGCCCGAGGGCGTCGCGATTGGCGGCGGCCAAGCGACCAGCCTCAGCCTGGCGGTCGACCCCGAGACCGGACTGACCGCGCCGCACCTGCGTGATCTGCGTGTCGACGTCGAACAGGCGCGCGTGACCTACAGCGGGTGGTCGGTGGGGCCGCTCACCGGCCAAGTGACGGTCGCCCCGCAGGCCGACGGCAGCGTGCGGCTTGATGCCACCCTGCCGACTCCCGGTGGCGCCGTGCCACTGGCCAGCGTCAGCGCGATCGGCACCGCCGCCCTCGGCAATGCGACCTTGCGCGTGCAGGAGATCGATGGCGTGCTCGCGCGGCTGCATGGTCCGGTGACGTTGCCGACGGTCACCGGCGCGCTGGAAGTCGATCTGCGTTATGCCCGGGCCGCCGACGGCGCGCTGAATCTCGACATCGGCAGAGCGCTCTTTGATCGCAATGAAGTCCGCTTCGAGCTGAAGGACCAGCGGCGCGACCTGCTTACCGGCCTGCGCGCTCAGCTCAAAGGCGTGATCCGTTGGCAGCCCACGACTGCGAGCGATGGGCGGACGCCCAGCAGTACGCTGTCCGCCAAGGTCGGGGGCCAGCTTGCCACCGGCCGCCTGCGTCTGCCGAATGGCTGGCTCGATCTCGCGACCCACACCCCGATTTTCACCCTCGTCGCCGAAACCCGACCCGGACTGGGCGATGCGCCTGGCATGCTGACCCTCAATGAACTGCTGGTGCGCGCCGCTGATCCCGCCGGCAGCCCGGTGACCGATGGCTACAGCGCGCAATTCGACGGCACCATCGACGAACGCGGCAACGGCGTGGTCAACGGCCTGGTCGACCACGCCGATCTCGCCTGGGTCAATCTGCAGATCGGCCTGCCCACCGGCGCGGTGATCGGCGATGGCGCGGTGACCTGCACCGGAGTCTTGCAGGAAGGCCAGTTCGAGCGAATTAACGGCCACTTCCTACCGTTGAATGCGGACGTGAAGCTCGGCCCGTCATTCCGCGCCAGCGGTATCACCGGCGGCGTCGATTTCTCGATCGATCGCAACGCTCCCGCCAAACCGTGAAACGCCGGCGCAGCGCCGATTCCCCCGGGTGCTCCCTGGCTGCTCTCTGGTGAGCAACCGCCATCTTCCCCGCAGATAATTGCATGCATGCTGCGTGGCTCGCCGGCACTTCAGACCGCGCGTGTGGAAGCTCGCCATGACCCTGACTTCAGACCAATACCTGCGCTATGCTCGTCATCTCACGCTGCCCGAATTCGGGGTCGCGGGGCAGGAGAAACTGCTCAAGTCCGCGGTCCTGCTGATCGGCGCCGGTGGCCTGGGTTCGCCCTTGGCGTTGTACCTTGCGGCTGCGGGCGTGGGGCGGATCGGGATCATGGATTTCGATGTCGTCGATGTGTCGAACCTGCAGCGGCAGGTCATGCACCGCACGCAGGACATCGGCACCAGCAAGGCGCAGAGCGCCAAGCGCGCGATTAAAGAGCTGAATCCCGGGGTGCAGGTCGAGCTATACGAAGAAGGCATCACCTCGGCCAATGCGCTGCAGATCGTCGCCAAGTACGACATCGTCATCGACGGCACCGACAATTTTCCGACCCGTTACCTGGTGAACGATGCCTGCGTGATGCTCGGCAAGGTCAATATCTACGGCTCGATCTACCGCTTCGAAGGCCAGGCCACGGTGTTCGATGCGCGGCGCAATGCCGCCGGGGCGACCGCCGGCCCCTGCTATCGCTGCCTGTACCCCGAGCCGCCACCGCCCGGTGAAGTCCCCTCGTGCAGCGAAGGCGGCGTGCTCGGCGTGCTGCCGGGGATGATCGCAATGATCCAGGCCACCGAGGCGATCAAGATCATCACCGGCATCGGCACGTCGCTGGTCGGGCGATTCCTGCGCTATGACGCGATGAACATGTCGATCCGCGAATTGAAGTTGCGCAAGGATCCAACCTGCCCGCTGTGCTCGGCGCATCCGACGATCACCCAGCTGATCGATTACGATCAGTTCTGCGGCCTCAAGCGCGGTGAATCCGCTGGATCTGCTGAGTCTGGAGAGCCCGAAGAGCGCGAGATGACGGTCCAGGAATACGCGGCGCTGCGCGAGGCCGGCACCGAGCATCTGCTGCTGGATGTGCGCGAGCCGTTCGAGCTCGGCATCTGTCAGATCGACGGCAACGTCAACATTCCGCTCGGCCAACTGCCGCAGCGCCTGGGTGAAATCGAGGCCTGGAAAGACCGCCTCATCGTCAGCCAATGCAAATCCGGGCGGCGCAGCATGGTCGCCCTGGAAAAGTTGAAGAAGCACGGATTCACCAAGGTGGTGAATCTCGCCGGAGGAATCCTGGCGTGGGCCGATGAAATCGATGAATCGATGGCCCAATACTGAAAGAATCTTCAGGAAGCCGCTGGAACCTTTGAACGAGGTCGTAGACTGCCCGGCCGGAGAACCCCATGTCGCTCATCCGTACGTCGATCCTGTCACTCACCGCCCTGTCCCTGCTGAGCGTCATCGCCGGTTGCGGCAGTGATAATCAGCGGCCCGAAGCGCAGACCCCCGGCGTCAAGCAGCCGTCGGGCGACATGCAGGATCTGCCGCAGTGGATTCAGAATCCGACCTACGACGAGAAATATACCTTGGCCGCCGCTGGCGCCGCCCGCGCCACCATCGGCGGCGCGCCGCAGCAGATCACCTTCGCCGAGAATGATGGCCGGGTAAAGATCGCCCAGGCGATCGAGACCAAGGTCAAGAGCCTGATCGAGAATTTCTACAGCCAGGGCGGCGAACCCGGTGGCGCCGAGCGCGCGGACGAGGTCCGCCGCACGATCAGCCAGAGCATCACCGATGTCTCGGCGTCGGGTGTGCAACGCATCGCGATGTTCCGCGATAAGAGCGACGGCACGTTGTACGCCTGGATGGTGATCGACCCCAAGAAGCAGGCTGAGATCGCCTCCCAGGTCGCCAAGACCGCGTCCAAGGCCGCCGCCGATCGGGCTCAGGTCAAAGCTGAGCTGAAGGCCGACGATGCGGTCATGCGCCTTGAAAAAGCGATCAACGCCTCGCTCCAGAAGCAAGAAGCCGCGGTCACCAAGTAACCCGGTTCCGCGCCGCTAGAAATCGACGCCCAGCGGTCTGCCGACCGCTGGGCGTCGGCATTTTCGGGCAGGCGGCAAAGCTCCGAGACTTCTTGCTCGCAGGGGGAGCGCGGTATCCTCTCCGGATCAGCCAGAACCACGGATTTTACCGCATGTCCAGCGACGCTCAGCCTGTCCCCTCCGTGCCCGCGACGGTCTCCACCACGACGCCTGCACCCAGTCAGCCGATCGTGCCGGTGGAGGGTGATTACGGGGTCGACAAGATCCAGGTCCTCGAAGGCATGGAGGCAGTCCGCAAACGCCCCGGAATGTACATTGGCGACACCGGATCGTCGGGCTTGTACCAGCTGGTGTGGGAGGTCGTCGACAACTCGATCGACGAAGCCCTCGCCGGCCATTGCAGCGACATCCACGTCACTCTGCACGCCGACAACTCGGTGTCGGTGTCCGACAACGGTCGCGGCATCCCGGTGGCGCCGCATCCGTCATCGGGCAAGAGCACGCTTGAGGTCGTGCTCACGATCCTGCACGCCGGCGGCAAATTCGACAATGCCGGCGCCGGCGCGTACCAGAAATCCGGCGGCCTGCACGGCGTTGGTGTTTCGTGCGTCAACGCGGTGTCGTCACTGCTGATCGCCGAAGTCCATCGCGATGGCAAGCATTCGCAGATGCGTTTCTCCAAGGGCGCCGCGCTCAGCGGGCTCGAAGTGCTGGGCGCGTCGACCAGCCGCGGGACCAAGATCACCTGGCATCCTGATCCCGAGGTCTTCGGCACGAATCTCATCCACGTCTGCGCCACGGTTGCGGCCCGGCTGCGTGAGCTGGCCTTCCTCAACAGCGGCGTGCGCATCACCCTGACCGATGAACGCGAAGAAGGCAAAAGCGAGATCTTCTACAACACCGACGGCCTGGCCGGCTTCGTCCGCTATTTGAATTCGGGCAAGGAGGCGATGCATCCGGTGATCCATCTGCGCGGCGAAACCGCCGACGGCACCGAAGTCGAAGTCGCGATGCAGTACAACGACGGCTACGACGAGCAGTGCCTGTGCTTCGCCAACAACATCCGCAATCGCGACGGCGGCGCCCATCTCGAAGGCTTCAAGACCGCGCTCACCCGCGAGCTGAACACCTACGCCAAGGCCAACGGCCTGCTCAAAGGCGACAAGATCCCGGCGGGCGATGATCTGCGCGAAGGGCTGTGCTCGATCGTCAGCGTCAAGATGCGCGAGCCGAAATTTTCTAACCAGACCAAGGATCGCCTGATCAACGGCGAAGTCGCCGGCATCGTCCAGGTGATTTTCGGCGAGCAGCTCAAGACCTACTGCGCTGAAAATCCCAAGATCGTCCGCCTGGTGATCCTCAAGGCCTGCGCCGCGATGGATGCCCGCGAAGCCGCGCGCAAAGCCCGCGAGCTGACCCGCAAGAATCGCAAGGGCCTGCTGAGCAATGCGGGCATGCCCGACAAGCTGCGCGATTGCACCTCGCGGCTGGTATCCGAGACCGAACTCTTTCTCGTCGAAGGCGATTCCGCCGGCGGCTCGGCCAAGCGCGGCAGCGATGCGCGTTATCAGGCGATCCTGCCGCTGAAGGGCAAGATCATCAACGTCGAAAAAGCACGCCTCGACAAGGTGCTCGGCCATTCCGAAATCAGCGCCCTGATCCAGGCGATCGGGGTGGGCATCGCCGACGAGTTCAATCTCGCCGGGTTGCGCTATGGCAAGATCGTGATCATGACCGACGCCGATGTCGACGGCAGCCACATCCGCACCCTGCTGCTGACGTTCTTCTTCCGCCAGATGCCCAAGCTGATCGAGAACGGCAACATCTGCGTCGCCGCGCCGCCGTTGTACAAAGTCACCCGCGGCAAAAGCAGCGAGTACGTCTACAATGAAAAATTGCTGAACGCCGAAAAGATCCGTCTCGGCCTGAGCCACGCGAGCCTGATCGAGCGGACTTCCGGCACCGAACGCACCTTGGTCGGGCCGCCGCTCCATCGCCTGATCGAAGTCCTGTCGGAATTCGACGAGCATGAAAGAGTCCTCGCGCTCAAGGGTCTGACCCTCGAAGAATACCTCGGCCTGCGCAACGCCGATGGCGTGCTGCCGCTGTATCGCGCGCGCATCGGCGACGAAGAACGCTACCTCATCGCCGAGAGTGATCTCGATGCGCTGCTCGGCCGTGGCGCGGTGCCGGTCCCCGATGCCCGGGCCAGCGAGCTGGCGTCGATCGTTGAAGCCGACGATTCCGCCTCTGGCGAGGTCGCGCCCATCCTGCCCGAGATCGTCGAATTCACCGAGCGCCATGCGATCGAAGCCAGCCTCGTATCATTGCGCGAGCTGGGCTTCGATCCGGCTTACATCATCGATCACCCAGGGCGCGTCGCGACGTTCACCTTCAAAGATGACAAAGAAGAAGCCGTGCTCACGGCGCTGCAGGGCCTAGTCCCGACGGTGCGTCGTTTCGGCGAACGCGGGCTAGAGATCCAGCGCTACAAGGGTCTCGGTGAAATGAATCCCGATCAATTGTGGGAGACCACCATGGATCCGACCAGGCGCACGTTGTACCGCGTGACGATGACCGATGCGATCGAAGCCGAGCGGATGTTCTCGACCCTGATGGGCAGCGACGTTGCCATTCGGCGTGATTTCATCGAACGATTCGCCTTGGCGGTGGCCAAGCGCCTGGATGTCTGATCGCCAAAAGTGTCAAAGCCCATCCGGCGCAGTGCGCCGGATGGGCTTTTTTTTGCTATCTGACGTGCTGCGCACAAATCGTTGCGTACAGAGGCGCTGCGCAACGATCCTCGCCGCCACTGCAAAGGTCGATCATGAACGAAATCCCCGCCACGCCCCACGTCATCAATCCGAAGGTCGCTGCGGCCAACGAGATGCTCAAAAAGAAGATGGCCACCGCGACCTTGGTCAGCAAAGAGGTTTTTGCCGGCGGGCGTCTCGGCGTGTTCAAGCTCAAGCCCGACCTCGCCCCGCGGTGGTGGTATCAGGCAGGTCAGTACACCACGTTGGGTCTCGACACGCCAACCGGCTTCGTGCCTCGGGCGTACTCGATCGCCGGCAGTCCGCTCGATGAGGGGACCATCGAGTTCTACATCGCGCTGGTCGAAGGCGGCGCGTTGACCCCGACGATCTTTGCCCAAGAGGCGGGAGCGACGTTCCATTACCTGTCGCCCAAGGGCAAATTCACCGTCGCGGTGGCGCAGAAGCAGACCCTGGTGATGGTCGCCACCGGCACCGGACTGGCGCCGTTCGTCGCCCAGATCCGCACCATGTGGAAGCAGCATCTCGCTGGCGTGCCGTCGACCTATCGCGTCATCCTGTTCCACGGCGCGGCGTACGCCGACGAATTCGGCTATGGGCCAGAGCTGACGGCCTATGCCGCCGCCCGCGGGCAGGGTTTCGACTTCACGTATATCCAGACCAGTTCACGGCCCGACGCCGCGCGCGGTTGGAATCCGTCCATCGCCAAGGGCCGGGTCAACGAAGTCGTGCGCCACGTGTTGCAGCAACCGCTGCCCGATGGACGGACGGTGGAGATGCCGACCGGAGTCGACGCGCATGCGGTCGGCGCGTTGATCGATCCGAGCCGGACGGCATTCCTCGCCTGCGGCAATCCGGGAATGATCGAAGACCTCAAAGAGCCGCTCGTCCATTGCGGAATCTCGACCTACCTGGTCGAAGAATTCTGGAAGGCGTGACCTCAACGCCACGCTGGCGAAACCTTTGCCCAAAAATTCTTTGAGAATACCGCATGAGCCAAATCGATCTTCAGCCCGTCAAGGGCACCCGTGATCTGTACCCCGAAGACATGCGGGTGCGCACGTGGTTGTTTGCCCATTGGCGTGACGTCGCGCGCTCGTTCGGCTTTGAAGAATACGACGCCTGCGTGCTCGAACATGCCGAGCTTTTCATCCGCAAGGCGGGCGACGAGATCACCGGCCAGCTCTACGATTTCCGTGACAAGGGTGATCGCCATCTGGCGCTGCGTCCCGAATTGACGCCGTCGCTGGCGCGCATGGTGATGGCCAAAGGCGCGGCGTTGGCCCTGCCTGCGCGGTGGTTTTCGTTGCCGCAGTGTTTCCGTTACGAAGAGACCCAGCGCGGTCGCAAGCGCGAGCACTACCAATGGAACATGGACATCGTCGGTCTCGGCTCGGTCGCCGCCGAAGCTGAATTGATCGCGGCGCAGGTCGAATTCTGCCGGCGCGTCGGCCTCACCGTCGCGGCGTCGGACTGCGTTGGCGGAGTCGAACCCGAAGTCATCTGGAAGGTCAGCAGCCGCCAAGTGCTCGGTCATTTCCTCGATGGCATGGGCATCACCGGCGACCGCTTTGCCCAGGTCTGCGTCTGCATCGACAAGCGCGACAAGATCGGTGACGCGGGGACCACGGCCGAGTTGGCCAAGGTCGGCACCACGCCAGAGCAGGCCGCGGCGATTTTGCGCCTGCTTGATGTGCGCGGACTCGACCAGCTGGCGCTCCACGTGCCGGCGGACAATGCCGGTCTGGTCGCGCTGCGCGAACTTCACGAGTTGGCGGCAAGTTTCGGCATCGACCACTTGATCCGGATCGACCTGTCGGTGATTCGCGGGCTGAGCTATTACACCGGCACGGTGTGGGAGGTCTTCGCCCAAGTCGGCTCGATCCGCCGCGCCGTCGCTGGCGGCGGGCGTTACGACAAGCTCTGCGAACAGCTGGGCGGCACCGCGATTCCGATGGTCGGATTCGGGTTTGGCGATGTCGTCATCTGCGAACTCCTCGCTGAGCTTGGCCGTCTGCCAGCGTTGCCAAAAAAGGTCGACGACATCGTCTTCCCGATGAGCGCCCTCGAATTTCCGGTCGCCAACCGCATCGCGGCGGCTCTTCGTCGCCAAGGCCGCCAAGTCGCGGTCGATTACAGCGGCCGACGCTTCAAGCACGTCATCGAACGCGCCGAAACCGACGGCGCCGCCCGCCTGTTCATCCTCGGCAGCAATGAAGTCCGCGACGGCATCGTGGTCGAGCGCACCCTCGGCGGCACCGAACGCCAAGAACGGAAACTGCCGCTGACGGATTTTATTTAGAGACAGTCTCTTAAGCCCTGAAAGCGGGTGTGTTCACCGCCGGTGTTCGGCAGTGATCACCAGGAACACCGGGAATTCCTTGGCCGCGCGGTCTTCGGCGCCTGAACGGCTGCCGATGGTACCGCGACGGTGGCTGTAGAGTTCGTCGATCGCGATCACGCCCAGGCCAGCGGTGCCGAAGGCGGCGATGTAGGCGGCCAGCGGTCGATGGAAACTGAGCGTGCGGCTGGCGTCGTGGGGCATCCCGGGGTGGATCTTGATCGGCACCTGCATCGGTGAGGCATAGCCATCGAGCCGGCGGAATTGAACGCCGTTGTCCTCGTCCCATCCCCATGAACTGCGTCGGGGGATGCGAAAGCAGGGATGGGTCATCACCGCGACGATGCGTCCACCCGGAGTCACGTGGCGGGCGACGCCTTGCAGCACCGGCGCGATCGGATCGAGATCCTGCAGGCACATGATCATCGCCGCATGGTCGCAGCGTTCGTCACCGAGTGCGGCGGTCAGATCGCGGGCATCGCCGACGCGATAATCAGCAGTGCTGGTTACGGTGGCAGCGGCCCGGGCCTGGGCGGCTTCGATCAGACTCGGACTCGCATCGACGCCGAGCGAGCGCAGGCCCTCAAGCGCGAGCACGCGACCGAGGACGCCCTGACCGCAACCGACATCGAGCACGCGTTGGCCTTTGGTTGCCGCCAAGCGGCTGAGCACCGTCGGCAGGATCAGCTCGCGATAAAAATCATCGCCGCCCTGGCCGACCAGCTGATCGTACCATGCGGCGGGTCTTTCCCACGCGGTCTCGGCCGCCGCGCGACGCTCTGGCGCCCGCGGTTTGGGCGTGTAACTGCGGCCGGGGTATTGCTTCGCCATGATCCAAGCCTGCCGTGCCGATCACCGGGGGAAGGGTCTGCCCGCGCGTACATCGCGATTGGGTTTTCGGTGGGTCGCCGAAGCTTTGCCGGCATGCGTGCCCTCTCATCGGTCGTACCGTCTTTTGTTTTCAAGCGTGCCACCGGTGCATTGGCGGCGCTGGCGTTCATCTCGCTGGCGGTGGTGGCACTGGATGGGTGCGCGCCAACCGTCGAAGGTTCTCGCGGCAACGGTGCGCTGCTGACCGATGACGGCCGCATCATCGCCAACACCGATCGTCACCATCGCGATGAAACGGTGCGTCATATCACCACCGATCTCGATGCCGCAGTGGCGCCCGGCTGGACCTCGCGCGTGGTCATCGATGAGCTGCCGACGTGGGTGCCGGGGATCGATCCCAATGATGGCGATTGGCGGTGGGCCAAGGCCACCGTGCATCTGACCCTCACCGGCAGCGGTCCGCTCACGCATCCGGCGGAGGAATTGCGCCAAGGAGTTGTCGATTACCTCGCCAAACGCGTGCGTCAGCCGACCGCAAATCTGAGCGTAATCTTGGCGTTTTCGGTGGTGGCGCCGGCGAACGCCGGGGTGCCTGATCCAACGCTCAACAACTCGACCAATGCCACAGCACCGAGCAGCGCGCGCACGTATCGCGTGCAGCCGGGCGATACGCTGGCCGACATCAGCACGATCTTCTATGGCGCCCCCGAACACTGGCGTCTGCTGATTACCGCGAATCCCGGGCTGGATCCAGCGCAGATGACGGTCGGCAGCGTGCTGACGATTCCTCCCAAGCCGTGATCACCATCGGGTTCGCCGACGGCACCCTGGTCATCGAGGGCCTGGGCGAACACGCCGAGCTGCTTGAGGGCCTGTGTGTTTTCGATGGGCGGATCCAGCGGCATCGCGCTCAGGCTGGCAATTATGCGGCGATCCTCCGCGCCTTGCATGGCGTCGTCGCCTACACCGATGACGCCAAGGCGTATGAAGTCCTCCGATTGCATGAAGCAGCGCCGCAGACCTTGCGCCCGTATCAACAGCAGGCGATCGATGCCTGGCTGGCGGCGCGTCGTCAGGGCGTGGTGGTGCTGCCCACCGGCGCCGGGAAAAGCTATGTCGCGTTGCGCTGTCTGCTCGCGACTCAGCGCTCGACGCTGATCCTGGCGCCGACCATCGACCTCGTGCAGCAGTGGGCCGGCGATCTCGAAAAGCGGCTGGGCACACGCATCGGGCGCTATGGCGGGGGCGACAAGGAATTGCTGCCGGTGACCGTGTCGACCTATGATTCGGCGGTGCTGTTCATGCCGCATCACGGCAACCGTTTCGGGCTGCTGATCGCGGATGAGTGCCATCACCTGCCCGCGGGCGTGACGTCCTTGGCGGCGCAGCAATGCCTCGCGCCGTTTCGGCTTGGCCTGACGGCGACGCCCGAGCGGCTCGACGGCTTGCACGCGCGACTCACGGATCTGCTCGGGCCGGAAGTCCATCGCACCGCGATCACCGCCCTGGAAGGAAATTATCTCGCCAACTACCAAGCCGAGATCATCGAAGTGCCGCTCGATCCGGATGAGCAGGAATCGTACGAGCTGAACCGCAAGGAATACCTCGCCTTCGTGCGCGCGAGCGGCGTCGATTTCGGCGCAGCCGACGGGTGGATGAAATTTCTCGCGGCGGCGGCGCGCGATCCGCGTGGGCGCACCGCGATGCGCGCGTATCGCGAACAGCGCCGATTGTCGCGCTCAGGGCGCGGCAAACTGCGCGCGGTCTGGCAACTGCTGCGCGATCATGCCGGCGAGCGCTGCATCGTCTTTGCTGACGATAACCACACCGCTTATGAGATCGGCAGCAGCTTCGTATTGCCGGTGCTGACCCATCACACCAAAGCGGCTGAGCGCAAACGCATGCTCGATCGTTTTCGCTCTGGCGAATTCCCGGTGCTGGCGACCAGCAAAGTGCTCAACGAAGGCGTCGACGTGCCCGAGGCGAGTGTCGGCATCATCGTCTCGGGATCGGGCAGCGTGCGCGAACATGTGCAACGCCTGGGCCGCATCCTTCGCCCGAGCAAAGGCAAGGTCGCGATCCTGTACGAGATCCTGTCCGCCGGCACAGCCGAGGCCTACACCAGCGAACGCCGGCGGAATCACGTCGCCTTCGGCCAGGATGGCAACGAGCTATTCGATGAATCGGGGCCGGTCGATGCTCAGTAAAGATCTGCTGCGCTTTTCCACCGCGAATGGCGAGGTGCGGCCCAAGTTGCTGAAGCCGACGCCAGCGATCGTGACCCTGGCCGAACATCTGCTGGCGCACTGGCGCGCGGGCGTCGGCCAGACCATCGGCGAACTCGAAGATTCCTCATCGGCGGTGCTGCATGAAGCGCGCTCGCTGCAGACCGCCAAGGGCCTGCAGAAACTGCTCGTCGATGAGTGCACTTTTCGCGAGGCGACCAGTTGCGCGGAACTGCGCGAAAAAGCGCTGGTCGCGGCCGCCTTGCGGCTGGCCTCGGCGACCACCATGCCCAGCGATCCGGATCAGCACCGTGGGTTGATCGCAGCTGAACTGGGACTTTCGGCAATCGAGCTGAGGCAACAGCTCTACGGCGATCTGCCGCACGCGGCGGTATTGGCGACGGTGCCGTCGCTGACCGCTGAGGATCTGCTCGCGCGCTACAATCTTGCGCAGTGCCAAGGTCTGCTGCTGAGTGCGCGCGAACTGACGGTCACGATCCATGACCCGGACATCGGCCTGCGCCGCAAACTGCTCAAGGCTCTTCGGTGGCAGCGGTTGCTGGCCGACGTCAGACCGGCGGGGAATGCGCTGTGCCTGGTGATCTCCGGGCCGGGCAGCGTGCTCGATCAGGCCTCGCGCTACGGCCTGAATCTGGCGCTGTTCCTGCCGGCGCTGGCCTGCGCGCGGCATTGGCAGGCAACCGCCTGGATCAGTCCCGAGCGTGGCGGCGCGCAGCAGGAATTGCTGCTCTCAGATGAAACCGGTCTGCGTGGAGACACCCGATTCCTCGGGTTCATACCGCCCGAAATCCGCGCCTTGGAGAGTGACATCACGACCCGCAAACCCGCATGGCGGCGCAGCGAGCCGCAGCTCATCGGCATGGCCTCTGGCGAATTGGTGGTGCCGGATCTGCAGCTTGAATCCAACGGCGTCACCCACGCCGTCGAATTATTCCATCGCTGGCACAGCGTGGCGCTCACCCGCCGCCTCGCTCAACTCGCTGCCGGCGAGGCCCCCGGCCTGATCATCGGCGTCGACCGCGCCGTGGCCAAACAACGCGAACATGCGGCGCTCATGGAGAGCCCCGTCTTCATCGCGCGCGGGTTCCTGTTCAACGATCTGCCGACCATCCGCGCCCTCGCCGGGGTGATCGAACGTTTGTAGATTTGGAAAACAGGAGGGCGCAGAGGTCGCAGAGGTTCGCAGAGAACAGCACAGAGCAGCGCAGCCGAGGAGCCAGGGTCGCGATTTCTTCGATTTTTAGCGGATATTTGGCGGCCAAGTTCGACCAACCAAGTCAGCGAATCGGCCACCATCTCACCTCTGCGATCTCTGCGAACC
>JANYGY010000090.1 GCA_025362255.1 Planctomycetales bacterium | reverse complement strand
GGGCGCAGGCAATCACGGTGCCAGCGCAGGCATCCAGATCGCGCAGATTCTGCGCGAGATGGCCACCCGTCGGTCCCCACCGTTGAAGGTCGTAATCCAGGTGCGGCAAATAACACAACGCCAGCTGCGGGCGGGTCTCTTCAAAGGCAGTGACGAAGGAATCGGCGATCCACCGACTGGCCCGGATGTTCGCCAACGGCCCCCAGAAATTGAACAGCGGAAATGCCCCATGGCGTTCGACCAGGATCCGCTTCAAGGATTCTGGCGTGGCATAGATGTCCGGCGATTTGCGACCGTCATGATGATAGACCGGGCGTGGAGTGACGCTGGCTGAAAATTCCGGGGCGTTCATCGCATACCACCAGAAATGATTGAGCACCTTGGTGCCCACCGGCCATCCGACCGGCCTCTGGACCAAGCCACGACTCTGGCGCCACAGCCACACCTCGCCTAATTCGCGAAAATACCAGCCATTGCCGACGATACCGTGTTCTTGCGGCAGCGTCCCGGTCAGCATCGAGGTCTGCGCGCTGGTGGTCACTGCCGGTTGCACCGGCTGCATCGGCGCACTGAAGCCCTCTGCCGCCAGCCGCGCCAGATGCGGAGTATCAGGGCCGAGATGGCGCGGCGTCAGACCGACGCAGTTCAGCAAGATCATACCGGAAGCCATTCCATGGATCATAGCTGATCAGCGGTACGTGAATTCACCGTTGGCCGTGCGCACCACCACTTCGCGGTGTTCACCGCCAGTGTGTTCGACCCGGCCGACGATCTTCGCCTCGACGCCGCAATTGCGGGCGACGGCGATCGCCACCGCCGCGTGCGCCGCCGACATCGTCGCCTCAAGCCGATGACCCATGTTGTAGACCGAATACATTTCAGCCCAACTTTGCCCGGTGTGTTCCTTCAAGGCGGCAAACAGCGGCGGCACTGCAAACAGATCGTCTTTGATGTAGCGATTGCCCGGCTTCCCGAATTTCACGATCTTGGACTGGCCGCCGCCCGAACAGTGGATCAAGCCGGTGAAAGCACTCCGCGGCAGCGCCGCAAAGAGGTTCTTCAACAACGGCAGATAGGTGCGCGTCGGCGACAGCACCGCGCCGCCGACGGTGAACCGCGGATCACCCGGCAGGGGGTCGGTGGCGGCGAACCGCCCGCAATACACCAGGCGCGGGTCGATCTCAGGTGCATAGGTCTCAGGATATTTGACGCGGTAATCGGCCCCGAGCAGTTCGTGCCGGGCAGACGTCAGGCCGTTGGATCCCATCCCGGCGTTGGGTGTGGATTCCCACGCCGACTGGCCGGTGGAGCTGAAGCCGACGATCACCTCGCCGGGACTGATGCGGCCAGCGTCGATGACGTCAGCGCGGCGGATGCGCGCGGTGATCGTGCTGTCGCAGATCACGGTGCGCACCAGATCCCCGACATCAGCCGTCTCGCCTCCGGTCATGACGCATGGGATCCCTTGATTATTCAAGAGCTCGCACAGGCGCTGATAGCCTTCGACCACGGCTTTGACCACGGCTCCTGGAATCCGTTTGGCGTTGCGCCCAATCGTGTTGGAAATCAGGAACGGGCCCATCGCGCCGACGCATGCGCAGTCGTCGAGGTTCATCACCAGGCTGTCCTGGGCGATGCCCGACCACACGCCGAGGTCACCGGTCTCACGCCACATCAGGTATGCCAACGAACTTTTGGTGCCGGCTCCATCGGCATGCATGATCAGCGCATGGTCGGCCGAGCCGGTCAGGTCGTCGGCGACGATCTTGCAGAACGCACCGGGAAAAAGGCCGGCATCCTGCTGCGCGATCGCCGCATGGACCTCGCCCTTGCCGGCAGAGACCCCACGGGCCTGGTAGCGTTCATCGTGACGTTGATCGGACATGTCCGGGATCGTCGGTTGCGCCGGGCTGTCTCAAGTGCGGATTCCGTCGAGGAGCGTATCTTCGACAGGCCTCCTAGGAGTCTGTCGGAGATAAGCTCGGTCGGCTGGCTTGGTCTCGGATGGCATGCTCAGCGTTGTCGGAATGTCCGAATAGCGCTGCTATTCGGCGCATCCCTCCGCCTTGATCCTGCCATCCGATCCACATCGCCATCCTCGGTCGCCTATCTTCGACAGGCCTCCTAGGCGTGAACTTTTTTCGGTGGCCGTGGTCCGGCCGTGGCATATTCCACAGGTGATGAATCCACAGCGCCCTGCCTATTCCGTGACGCTCTAGCATCATGCGCGGCATCTTACGCATCCTGCTCTATATATTCGCGATCATGCTGGGGATTTTCCTGGCCGCCGTCGATCAACGACCAGAGATCATCGACCTGGTCGCCGGCCTCGCCAAAACCACCGAAGGCAAATGGGTGGTGCGTGCGGCCTCGGTCATCTTGTTGTCGAGTCCGCTGATCATCTTGTTGCGCTGGCTGCAATCGATCCGGCGCAATCGCGAAATCAGCTATGAGACCGACAACGGAAAAATCAGCGTCAGCCTGATCGCGATCGAAGAAGCCCTGACCCGCGCGATCGAAGGCGAACCCGAAGTTAAAAAAGCCCACGTGCGAATTTTCGAGGACAAGGTCAAGCGCGCCATCCTGATCGACGCGGTGGTGACGATGTGGGAAGTCCCCAACGTCACCGACCGCAACCGCTTTTGCCAACGGCTCCTGCGTCGGCGTTTCGCGGAATTGATGCCTGAGCAGAGTCAGGTCGACGTCAATCTGCATCTCCATCGTCTGAATGAACGGCGCCTTGAACCCAAGGCCGCTCCAAAGGCGAAATCGGCTGAAAAATCAGGCGATTCAGGAGTGACCACCGGTGGCCCCGGCAGCAGCTCGGGAAACTCCGTGGTCCTGGATGAGGTGCGCAGCAGCGGCGTCAATCCGGTAGCGGACGCGCTTCACCGCGAACCGGACGAATCGGAATTGTACGTCGGCCCGACCTATCCGGTCGAGGACGAAGATGAGGACGACGACCTCCCGCGTGGCCGGCGTCGCTGATGCGGTTGATCCTGGTCTGGGCTACGGCGCTGAGCACGAGCCTGTGGGTCGAGCGCTTGGCGGCGGTCGAAGCCGCACCCGAGCAGCCAGCACCCGACCTGATCGTGACCCCGGCGCCGTTCGATCCCTTTCGCGGAGTCGATCGCGATGGCCGCATTCCACAGGCGAAACCCGCCGATCTTCCAGACCGCGATCGTTGGCGCTACGTCCCCGAAGGCCGGATCATGCCCGGCGGACCGATCGATCGCTTCCTGGTGTCGAGTTTCATCGCGCCGATCGTCTTCTACGAAGAAGCCATTGGTGCCGGGGCAGGAGTTGCGGTCACCGACATCGATTTCCGCAACCAGCGGCGTCAGGAATTTCTCGGTCTGTTTGTCGCGTGGACGACCGAGGGCCAGGAAAGTTACACCGCCGTGTGGCAGCGCTGGCTGTCCCGGGTTGAGGTTCCCGGCGGCGGCGTGGCCATCGCCGATCGCTCATGGGTTCGCGCGATCAGCGGGTACGAGCGCACCCGCACTCGGCGGTTTTTCGGCTTTGGCCCCGACACCACCAAGGATGACGAGACGAGCTACACCGACGAAGTGAGCCACGCCCGGGTCCAAACCGAGCGTGCTCTTCCCGGTGATTGGGTGATCGCCGCCGGCCTTGGTATCGAGCATCGCAACCTGACCGACGGCTATGTCAAAAACGTACCGAGCACCCCCAACCAGTTTCCGGAAATCGTCGCCCAGGCCGATAGCCTGACTTCGGTGTGGGGCTCAGCCGGTTTTCGCTATGACACCCGCGACAGCGCCGACAGCCCGTATCGCGGCTGGTCGTTGGGGCTTTCGTGGGATGGGCCGATCGTGATCAGCGATCACCGCACGGGCGGCATCATCACCGCCCGTGGTACGCTGACGATTCCAGTGCCGGGGGTGTTTCATCAGGGCGGAATCGGTGACGAGGAAAACCCACCAACCGACACCGTGGCCTTTGGCGCCTATCTTTCCGGGGTGCATGGCGACTTACCTTTCTGGGCTTTGCCCAGCCTCGGCGGATCGCACACCCTGCGGGGGTATCTCGCCGATCGGTTCACCGACCGCGCGGCGTGGCACGCCGCGGTCGAATGGCGGCTGTGGGTTGTGCCTCGGGGATACTCGTTCACCGACACCATTCGCATCGAGCGTTTCGGCCTGGCGCCCTTCATCGACCTCGGCTCAGTCGCGACGAGCGCACCCGACCTGCGCAACAGCCCGGTCAAACAATCCTATGGTCTCGGATTTCGCGCAATGTTTGAGCGCGACGCGGTCTTCCGTCTCGACATCGCGAGATCGAGCGAGCAGGTCGGCGTGAATTTCGCTTTCGGGATGGCCTTCTAGATTTCAGAGCGCTTCGATTTTTCTACGTGGCCGGCCCGGAACATGGCTGGAGACAGGCCAAAACAGGCGCGGAATCTTCGGGCGCAGTAGCTTGGTTCGGGCCAGCCAACCTGGGCTCCTAATTCGGCGATGGTGTGTTCGCTGGTCAACAGCAGCACTGCCAACCGCTCGGCGCGATAGCGCGCGAGCCACGCGATCGGCGCCAAGCCGAGGTCGCGGCGGAACAATCGCAGGAGGTGAGACGCCGATGACGCGGTCTGCTCCGCCAACAGATCGAGCGACCACTCGCGCGCTGGATCCTCGGTCATCAGGCGGGTCGCGGCGATCACTCGACCGTCGTGGGCACGTTGGCCATGGCCCAGATCGCGGTGGTCGGCGATGGCCTCAAGGACCAGCAGAATCCGCGCCAGCAATTCGCCACGCCGATCTTTTGCACCGCCACTCGCGCACAGCGCATGCAGTTGGACATACGCATCAGTGAGGCGGGCCAGCGGCTGCGCAGCAAAGTGAAGTATCCGTACCCCTTGCACCGCGGCCCGCCGTTCGCCGTCATCACGCGGCATACGTGCGGGAAACAATACGGCTAAACGCGGATCCTGATGGACCCACCTCAGTTCATGGGTGAACAGATCGCAGCTCAGGCAGAAATTGAAGACGCCAAGGTCGCGGGTTTCGGAATAGCCATGCCACTGCCCCGGATGGATCACAAGCAGGTCACCGGTCTTGATCAGCTGGCGGCCGTGGATGGTCGCGTGTTGCGCCGTGCCGGTGGTGATCAAGGCGATCTCAAGGAAGTCATGTTCGTGCAAAGGCCCTGAACCGTGACTGAGATGATGATGAAGGCTGGTCGGCGCCTGGTGGTTGGCGAAAAGCTCTTTGGCAAAACACACCCGGTTCAGAATCGCGGGCGGATCGATGTGCAAGACTTCAGGCATTGATCGTATCATGCCGTCAATTTTATGGAAAAATAGGGCATCCATCAGAGGTTGAAGAAAATATGATCAGAAAATACCACCATGAATCAAAACGGCTGATGGTGCATCCAACTCATCAGGGGTAATCTTCAAGCCGGAGAACACCCATGAAAAGTTCCCTTCCCCATGTCACACCGACCGAGACGGCAGCCCGCTCCGTTCGCCAACCTCCGGTCATGCTCAGTGACCATGACGGCCAGCTCCGGGCCATGGATACCGACGGGTGTGTGCTCATTCCCGGGGTGTTGTCGCCTGAAGAAATAGTGGCGCTGCGTTCGGCTCTGGATCGGCTTCAGCCATTCGGATTCGACAGCGGTGGGGAGAAAACCAGGTATCATTTCAAATGCGTGTTCAATCGCGAGCGCATCTGGTTGGAACAATCTGATAGGCAGGGGATCATCGAGTTGGCTGAAAGCCTGATGGGTTCCCAATGCCACATGATCGGCATGACTGCCTGGAAGACATTTCCAGGTGGAGACAAGCCATGGCTGCACACGGACAAGTTGTGGAACCCATATCTTCCGCCATCGACGTGGATGGACCCGAAGTTCAGCCTGCCACCGCTGATCTGTACCGCGCATTTCTATCTCCAGGATCAGTCGCGTGAACTCTGTCCGACTTATGTGATTCCAGGAAGCCATCGTTCGGGGCGAAACGTGGAGCCCGGCGAATCCACCTGGCTTGGTCGTGAGACGGAACCGATTTTATGCAAAGCCGGAGACTGTCTCTTTTTCCGCTCTGAGGTGTGGCACAGCGGCAGTGCCAATACTTCTGACCAGGTGCGCTATCTTCTGCAAGTCCACTACGCCCATCGCGATGTGGCCCAGAAATTTTCGCCCTGGCCATTTCAGTACAATCCGGAGATCCTCGCCGTGGCAACGGCTCGCCAGCGTCGCCTCCTGGGCGAACACCCTGAGTCCGCCTACGGTTGATCCATTTGCTTTGGTTGCGGCCCCTGTTCAAAGCACCCTCAATAAGAAATTTTCCATGATCACTCTCGCCGGTAAACACATCCATATCGTTGGCGGCAGCCGGGGCATCGGTTCGGCCACGGCGCTGATCGCCGCTCAGGCCGGCGCTGATATTTCATTCACCTATCGCAGTCGCGCCGATGCCGCGGATGCCGTCGCGTCACGGGTCCGCTCATGTGGCCGGCGGGTTTTTTCCATGGCAGCCGATGCCGCATCCGACGGCGCGATGGAAAATACCCTCGACCAAGCCGTGGAGCATCTCGGACCGATTTCCGGCTTGGTCGTATCGGCCGGAATTTTCGAACCGGGCCGAATAGAGGACATGACTCTGGCATTCTGGAATCGGATGATGTCGGCTAACCTCACCTCTACTTTTTTGGCCGTCAAAGCCGCCGCCCGACATCTGCGCATGGCCAACAACGGCGGCAGCATGGTCATTTATACCTCCACCGCCGGACAACGCGGATCAGACGTCTATTCAGCCTATGCCACCAGCAAAGGTGCGCAGATCCTGTTCATGCGCTCGATGGCCCGCGAACTGGCACCCGATCGGATCCGGGTTAACGCCATCGCCCCATCATGGACTGAGACCGATATGTCACGCCAGACCATGGACGATCTCGGACGGACTCAGCTCCTCGCCAACTGCCCTCTTGGCCGCGTCGGGACCCCCGAAGATGTCGCCAATGCCACCGTTTATCTGCTGAGCGACTTGGCCCAATTCATCACCGGCACCACCATGACGGTCGATGGCGGCATCGACATGCGCGGCTGACTGAATTGAACCTGGAAAACGCAGTTGCAGCCCATCTGCGGCGTTGCCCAATACTCGAAATGGCGCTGCCATTCCGTCGCATCGGGCGCCTTGCAAATGGACCACACCTGCGTTTTCAGGACACCTCGCTGGTGTGCTGAAGAAAAGACGGGAACGCAGAAATGCGCGGTATTTTCAAACGATTGACGACTTCAACTCATTTTTTCAAGTTGAAACTCTCACCGGAATAACGTCGCCCATTTTCAAAATTGATTTGAACAAGGTCACAAAAATGGAGGTGAGTCACCGCATTTAAGGTTGTAGCCATTGCTCCATTGCGGAAAATATAACGACCATGATCGATTTGCTCATCCTTGCGCTGATTCTTCTGGTCGCGTTGGCAGCCATTTGGCTGTCGATCAAAATCCTGATTCTTTTGCTGCCCTATCTGGTCATCGGCTTCGCCGGCTGGTTGATCTGGCACCATCGATCCTGGATCGCCAAACAGTTCAGCCCGCGTTGATCACGTACATTCCTTAGAAAATTTATCTGGACTCATATAGGCCCCGATTTTTATCCAAAATGTAAATCCATGCCCTTTGATGTGCTGGCCACTTCAAAGGGCATGGCGATGCTATTAATATGTTATTCTGCAGCTGCGGCGGCGTCGAGCAGGTTGAGGTTGCTTGAGCGGATCTTGGCAACGACTTCATTGCAAACCGTTGGGTTGTCGCGCAAAAACTGTTTGGCGTTTTCGCGGCCTTGGCCGAGTTTGTGGCTGTTGTAGGCAAACCAGGCGCCGGACTTCTGGATGATCTTGGCTACGACGGCGAGGTCGAGCACGTCGCCAGTATAGCTGATGCCTTCGGTGAACATGATGTCGAATTCGACCTTGGCGAAAGGTGCCGCGACTTTGTTCTTTACGACTTTGACGCGCACGCGATTACCGATGGCGCGTTCACCATCCATGATCCCGGTGACTCGGCGGATGTCGAGGCGCACACTGGCAGCAAACTTCAGTGCTCGGCCGCCAGGCTGAGTTTCAGGGCTACCGTAGGTGACCCCGATTTTTTCGCGGATCTGATTGATGAAAATCACAGTGGTACGTGAGGTATTGATGCCACCGGTGAGTTTGCGCATGGCCTTGGACATCATGCGGGCTTGCAGGCCAACCGAGGTGTCATCCATGTTGCCTTCGAGCTCGTCCTTGGGCGTCAGCGCGGCGACCGAGTCGACCACGATCACGTCGACTGCATTTGAGCGCACGAGCGTGTCGACGATGTCGAGGGCCTGTTCGCCGAAGCTTGGCTGACTGACGAGCAGGTCGTTTAGATTCACCCCGATTTTTTCAGCCCAGCTTGGATCAAGGGCATGCTCGGCATCGACGAAGGCGACTACGCCACCTTCTTTTTGGGCCTGGGCGGCGATCGACAGAGCGAGCGTGGTTTTGCCCGATGATTCCGGGCCGTAGATTTCGATGATGCGGCCGCGTGGCACGCCACCGATTCCGATTGCCAGATCCAGGGAAATCGAACCGGTGGGAATGGCGCCAATGTCCGTCTTTTCGACTTGGCCCAGGCGCATGATCGAGCCTTTGCCGTACACTTTCTCGACTTGCTCAAGGGCCGCATCGAGCGCTTTCTTGCGCGAAGCCGTTTCTGCCACGGTGTATTTCGGTTCTTTCGCCGGTTCTGATTTCTGAACCTTTGCGTCTGGCTTGATATCGGTTTTGTTGTCTGGCTTGAGTGATTCAGCGGCGGGAGCGGGCATGGGATATTCCTGACGAGATGATGGGGTCTAAAGGGACTGACTAGGAAGGAATCTTGAGTGACGATGATTTGGTCATTTGGTCATGATGCTCTGTTCTGCTTTGGAGCACGCCTTGAACCTGGACAGTATCAGGTCACTGAACGGTAGACGCAGACGAGTGGGCCGACCACTTCTATGCCTTCGCTTTCCGCGACATCTTTAGGAATGATGCGCGGGGCATAGGCCTTGTTTTCAGAAAGAAGTTCGAGGCGATCGGCATGATAGCGGACACGTTTGAGGGTCGCTTCTTCTCCCACGCGAATAGCGCCGATGCGGCCCTCGTTGACGGCACCCCCGCGCTGGATGATGGCGTAGTCACCATCGAGGATTCCAGCGTCGATCATGCTATCACCACGTACACGCAGGGCGAAACGGCCCGGAGTCGGCTGGAGATCTTCGAGGTAGCCGGTGAGATTTTCACTGGCGAGGATCGGGGTACCTGCTGCGATGGCGCCCAGGATGGGTACGCCTCGGTGACTGGGGGTGCGTTGGATGGCGGCCCATCCTTTTTCAGTCAAACGCACGTTGCGCTTGGTCTTCCGGTCGGCTTCAAGGTGGCCCTTACGGACCAACGCATCGACGTGTTTGCTGACCGCAGAGGGGAAGGCATATCCCAACGATTCGGCTACTTCGGCCCGGCTGGGTTGTCGGCCGCTATCTTCTGCATCGGCGAAAATAATTAGGATTCGGGTCTGGCCTGGTGGCAGATCGTTGCTCATGGGCGGATTCATAGTGTGTGAACAGACCCGTGTCAATAACAACTCGACTTTATCTGGACCGCTAGGTGTCGCCAGGGTTGGTGGAGCGACCAATAATAAAAAACCTCGCCGGTTAGGCGAGGTTTTTAGGTCGAATTGATTAGGCTGAACTCGTGACGTCTGAATCAGCGAAAAATTCGCGCTGGTATCAGCAGCGTTTACCAGCGTTGCGGTGCCACACGGTTTTCCGGTTGAACTTGCCCTTGCCAGCGGCGCGACGCCGTTGGCGGTTGATGATCTGGCGGCCAGCCTTCGTTTTCATGCGACGACGGAAGCCCGTCATCTTGCGTGATTTCAAGGAGCTGCGGCGAATGTTGGTGTGCATGGTGATTCCAATCCCGAAGAGGCGAGGAGTGTGTAGTTCGACAGGGCGTCGTCAACAGGCAGGAAGGAGCCTTTTGGTGGGCCTGACGATCGTCGCTGAAATCTCAGAATTCTCCGAGATTCAACGGGGTGAATCCCACCTGATCGCAACTGGTGCAGCGATAGGTCACGCCGTTATAGGTGCCTTCGACCTTGGCCGCACCGACCTCTTTTCCGTGCAGATGACCGTAAATGCACCACGTCGCGCCCGCGGCCTCGATCAGCGGAGTGAATCTGCTGTGCGTCCGACCAGGGGGAATCGGTGGATAATGGAATAGACAGATACGTGGGCCGCGGACTCGGCCAGCCGCGGCGTCAAGGCCATCGAGAGCCGCGATCGAGGCCTTGAGCTCGTCTTCTTCGCGGGCCAACCACACGTTGACGTCTTCGGCGGTGCGCTTGTCGCCATACCGCGTGAGGGGTGCGAAATCACCGCCCCGCACGCCGAAAATGCCGATGCCACCATTTGGCGAAGGGATGTGGCAGGCGGTTTTCTTCAGCGCGTGGGTGCGCGGCGGCAGCAGCGCGGCCATCTTGGTATGTGACGATGGCCACCAGTAATCGTGGTTGCCTTTGACCAGGATTTTCCAGCCCGGACGGGCACCCAGCCAGGCGAAATCGCTGGCTGCCTCGGGGGCTTTCATGGCCCACGAAAAATCGCCTGGAGTCAGTACCAGGTCGTCATCGCCGACCGTTTTATCCCAGTTTTGCGCCATCTGGACATCGTGCTGATCCCAATGGTCGCCGAAAACGTCCATCGGTTTGGCGCCAGACGTCGACAGGTGGAGGTCAGATAGGGCCCAGATGATCGGCATGAGCCGGCGGACGGTAGGGTGGCCGAGCCAGAGTAAATCTCGGCTTAACACGTCCTTTGCTTGACGATGGGCTGGGGTGCGGGAACGGTGAGGGCTATGCCCAAGCGTCCTCTCGATCGCACGACTGCGGCCAGTCATCAACGGCGGCTCAGTGCGACCCACCAGGCGAAGATTCCCCTCGAAGGGATCGAGACAGTGCGCATTACCCGCCCGCGCGATGCAGGACGGCAGGGCATCAAGGGGGGCAGCGCGGCCGACACGGTTGCGGTGATCGATTGCGGAACGAGTTCGGTGCGGGCGTTTTTGGCCGAAGTCGACGGTGAACACCAGCGCATCCTGGAAGACTTGGTTTTCCCGGTCGAGCTGACCGCCGGTTTCACCGGGGGGAAACTCGATCGCGAAGCGATGGATTCGGTGGTCGAGGCATTCGCCGGCATCATGGCCGCGGCT
>JANYGY010000080.1 GCA_025362255.1 Planctomycetales bacterium | reverse complement strand
CTTAACCCGGCACCAGGGCCGAGATTTCGCTTACTTCTTGAAGAATTCCTTGGCTTCCTTCGAGAAGCGGAACACGACCTTCTGGCTCTTCGGCTTGGCCGGAACCTTCATCTCCTTGCCGAAGGATACGATCGTGCGCGCCGGCTTGGCCGGGATTTCGCGCAGGACGAGCTTGCCCAGGCCAGGCAACGGAGCGCCGACGGCGGCGTAGACGAAGAGCAGCGCGGTCAGTTCTTCAACCAACGCGCCGGCCTGCTTCTTGCTGACTTCGCCGAAACCCTTGGCCGACACTGCGGCGGCGAGATGCGCGACGAGCTTGGACTTGGTGTAGGCCTTGTCGCCCTTCTTGGGTTTGCCGAGGAGCGCCACGACGGGCTTCTTGGCGACTGGCTTGACGGACTTGGCGGGCTTGGCTTTAGCCATGGTGACATCTCCCCGAGGAATATCTCGGAATTGAGGGTGATGGAGAGACTGTTTAGACCACTTATCGCGAATGTCGAGCTGAATCTTGCGCGAGACGACGGTGTTTACCGTATGTCTTGCGCTAGGGCCCTGAAGAGGGCCCTAGAAATCACCAGTAAAAGGTCGCTTTCAAGGTCTCAAGCCTGATGGCATTCCCGCGCAGGGCCCTGGTTAGGGCCAGTGGAATCTCCGATAAATACAGGAAAATAAAAAAAAGCGCCACCGATACCGGTCGCGCTTGAGACAATTTTAAACGGCCATCGGCAGTCGGCTGCGGCTCAATAGAATCGTTGGCGTTTGACCGGCAAGGTGACTGCATCAGGCACCTTGGCGGACCGTCCCCCACGCCCCGCCGGGGTTGGGGAGACCTTTTCGAGAACTTCGTAGGCGGTCTTGAGGTCGAGCTGATACGTTTCGACCAGATAGTGTACGATATAATCCCGTTCGAGCTTTTGCGCCACGAATGAACGGGTCAGGCGTTCAAGGTCTTTGCTATACATGAGCAGGGTAGGCGCTTGGTGCGCCAGGTATCGAGCCGGGGACGGACATCGGAACTGATCGCTGGAAGCGACTCAGGCCTGAGCGGCCGCGACACCGGCGGCAACCGACGGATGGATCGTAAAAATGGTTTCCAGGCCGAGGATATTGAAGATTTCCCGCACCCCTGGCGACGGATTGACGAGTTGGACGCTGCCGTCGTCCTTCAATCGGTGCTGGGTGTTGATGAACAAGCCGACCCCGGCGCTGGCAATGTAGCCAAGCTCGGAGAGATCGAGGACCATGCGCTTTTGCCCGTGTTTAATCAACGAATCGATATGCTTTTCAAGCTCCATGAACGTGTGTCCATCGAGATAGCCAGCCATCCGCACCAGGACGACGTTCTGGATGGTCGAGGTTGAAAGCGTAAGTCCGGACTTCTGCACAGGAAACCTTGAAACTTGAAAGTTGCGGCCCGAGGCGAGTGAGATGCGGCCCGGAGCGGTCGCACGCGTTTGAGATTAGGCTCGCCCGCCAAGGGGATCAAGAGCCATCAGGGACTTCCGCACCCCGGCGTCTGCGTACGGTGCCGGCATGGCCAAGTCTGCGAACCCGTTGAGCATCGAAGATCATTTCAACGCGATTGAGCAGGCGGTCGCTGCTTTGGAGGGGGGTGAGCTGCCCTTGGAGGACTCGCTGACCCGTTATGAAGCCGGCTTGAAGGCGGTGCGTGCTGCAAAACTAATGCTGGATCGCTATGCGGCGCGGTTGACCGAGCTGCGGGGTGAGGATGAGCAGCAGGGATCTGGCGCGGGGGCCGTGCGGCTGCCAGGCAGTGAGCCCGCGTGAGCGGACCGGCAGCGCAGGCCGATTTCTCGGCCGATTTGGTGGGTGATCCCGGGGTGCTGTTCGAGGCACCGTCCGTTGAATGGCACGGCTGGCAGGCGGTCGCCCGCACGGGAGGGGTGGCAGTGGTGCCGTGGCGCAGCCAAGCGCGGGCGGCAGCGGCTGCGGGAATCGTCAATCAGCAGTCGTCGGCTGGGCTGAGCGGATTCGCCCAGGCGGTGGTCCGCATCGGCAAAGGGCGCGACGCGACCATCGCGGATCTCGCGGCGGCGTGGCAGGCACTTGCCCCCGGCGGCCGTCTGCTGATCGCTGGCCAGAACGACATCGGCATCGCGACCTGGGCCAAGCGGTTAAGTGCTCTGCTTGGCGTCAGCGGCACCATCCTGGTCAATCGCGGACATGGCCGGGTGGTCGAATTTCCGCGGAACCAAGCGGTTCTACCGGCGGTTCCGCCGACGTGCGTGCAGTTGCCTGATGGCCGACCATTGGCAGTCGACCCCGGTGTTTTTTCGGCAGATGGACTTGATGAGGGCACCGCCTTGCTGCTCGACGTCTTGGCCACGTGGACGTCGCCGAGTGAATTGCCGATTTCCCGAATCGTCGATGTCGGCTGCGGAGCCGGCCATCTCGGCATCGCGGCCGGATTGCGGTGGCCCTCGGCTGATGTCCTGCTGCTCGACGCCGATGCCCGGGCAGTCGCCTGCGCCGCAGCAAATGCCGCTGGTTCGCCGAAAATCACGGTGTCCTGGTGGGATGATCAGGATCCCTGGCCCTGGCCTGACGCCGATCTCGCGCTGCTCAATCCGCCTTGTCATGCTGGCAGCTTGTTCGATCTGACGGTCGCTCGGCGGCTGTTCGCGGTGACCAAGGCGCGGCACGTGCTGGTGGTGGCAAACCGCCAATTAGCCTACGAAGCCGATCTGCATCGCCTGGGCGAGCTGCGCCAAGTGGCGGATAATGGACGGTTCAAGGTTCTTGAACTGACCCGTTTCTAATGTTTTGCCTCATCCCAAAAAATCGAAAAAAAACCTGATATGTCTGACCGTCTCGATGCTTTCCTGTCGCAAAACGGATTCGGCACCCGCAGTGCCGTGCGCCAGATGATCCACTTCGGCGCGGTCAAGGTCGAGGGCCGGACGATCCGTGAACATGGCCATCTGGTGCGCGGTCGGCGGGTCACGGTACGTGGACAAGAGGTCGTCGAGCTGATCACCAGCGCGACCCTGGTGCTGCACAAACCACTCGGCCATTCGTGCAGCCACGATCCTGCCGAGGCCCCGCTGGTCGACGAATTGGTGCCCGAGGCGTTTCGTCATTTGAGCATGAACACTGCTGGCCGGCTCGATCGCGACACCAGTGGTCTGCTTATCGTCACCACCGATGGCCCGCTCATCCATCAATTGACGAACCCGAAAAAACATCTCGAAAAACGTTATCGCGTGGTTTTTTCAGGCGTCCTCAGCAGCCAAGCGGTCAATCGCGTGGCCGCCGGGCTGCAGCTTGAGGGCGACCCCAAGCCGACCCTGCCCGCCGAATTGGTGCTTGATGGCACCAACGCCGAGGGCCTGGGCACCGCGACCCTGTTGCTCGCCGAAGGTCGCTATCATCAGGTGCGCCGGATGTTCGAAGCGCTGGGCGGCAAGGTCGAACGCCTGCATCGTGACCGGATCGGTGGGTTGGACATTCCCGCCGACCTGCCGCCTGGAGCGATGCGTCCGATCACCGAGACTGAATTGCTGCTCCTCCATGGACGCAGTGCCGGGTCGGGGGGCTTGGCGAAGCCGGTTGCACCGTAAGGTGCACGGCATGCTGCTGGCTTTCGAGTGCGTGGCGCGTTCGGCTTCGGCCTGCGTGATGGCTGATGGTCGCGAAATTGTTTTTCGTGATCTCGCCGGTGACGAGGCCGAACGAGGGTTGGTGGCGCTGCTCGATTCGCTGATCCGCGAGCACGGCAAGCCGACCGCGATCGCGGTCGCGCATGGTCCGGGCAGTTTCACTGGTCTGCGCATCGGGATCACCGCCGCGCGCACCTTGGCGTGGATCGAACAGGTTCCGGTGCATGCGGTGGATGCGCTGGCGGCGCTGGCGATGGAGCGCGGTGATGGCCTGTGGTGGGTCTTGCTGCCCTTGAAGAAAGACACGACTTTTCATGGGCTTTTCCAGGTCGTCGACGGACAGCTGACGACCATGGCGGAATCGGTGGCCACGCTTGATGCGATAACCCCGACGCTGCATCCGGCGACGTTCAGCGCTGGCGCGATCGCGATCGGCCCGGCGTTGACTGCCAAGCCAGGGCTGGCCGAACGCTGGTGCCCGGGAATCCGACTGGGTGATCCGGCGGCGGTCACCGCGCGTGGCGTTGCCCGCTTGGCCCCGCAGACGACGCCCACCGAGTGGTCGGCGGTGTTGCCCGAATACCGGCAGCAACCGGCACCGGTCCTGCAACGGCAACACGAACAGCATCCGGCTGGAGCGCAGCAGTAATCATGGCCTGGCGCAATCGGGTCGAAGTGAGTTACAGCACCCTGCGGGCCAACGTCGCGGCGATTCGCAAGGCCGCTGACGGGCGGCACGTGGTCGCGGTGTGCAAGGCTGATGCCTATGGCCTGGGTCTTGAGCGCTGCTCGCGGATCTATCACGAAGCAGGCATCGCCGCGATCGCCGTGGCGACCATCGGCGAGGCCGATCGGGTGCGCTCAGCGGTGCCCGAGGCGCGGGTGATCCTGCTGGGTGCGCCCTTGCCCGAAGAGCGCCCGGCGGTCACCGCCAGCGGCTATGAGGTGCTGGTGTCGACGATCGAAGAAGTCCAGGAATTCGCCCATCTCGCCAATCCCCGCGCGCCGGTGCCGGTGCATGTCAACGTCGACACCGGCATGGGTCGTTTCGGCGCCCGGCCGGCCGACGCCGAAGCCATCATCAAAGAGGTCCTCGCCTGGACGACGGTGCGTCTGGCGGGGATTTCCACACATTATCCGATGGCCGACAATGCCGCCCTGGCAGCGCAGCAAGAGCAATCGATGGCGGATCTGCTCGCCCGCCTGCCGCCTCTGCCGCCGGATGTGTGGGTCCACTGGGCCAACTCCGAAGGCCTGCTGCTGCGCCCCAAGGGCAACACCCATGCGGTGCGCGTCGGCCTGCTGCTGACCGGCGTGATTCCCGATGGCTGTCCCAACATCGGCCTGCGCTCGGCCGTGCGTTGGGTGTCATCGCTGAGCCTGGTGAAGGCACTGCCGATGGGCCACGGGATCAGCTACAACCACACCTGCATCCTCGAACGTGACAGCCTGTGCGGCATCGTGCCGGTGGGGTACGCCGATGGCTACCCGATCGCGTTGTCGAATAAGGGAAACGTGCTGATCCAAGGTCGGCGCTGTCCGGTGCTGGGTCGGGTGACCATGGATTACCTGATCGTCGATCTGACTGATTTGCCGTTTCCGCCATCACCCGGCGAGGCGGTGGTGCTGTTCGGTGGTCAAGGCAGCGAACAGGTCACGATCAACGAGCTGGCGAGCCTGGCCAACACCATCCCCTACGACGTGCTGTGCGGCTTGCGTGGTCGCTGCGAAGTTGTCGGCGTTCCGTAATTTTTTTTCATCACCTTTGGAGTTCGCTCATGTGGTTTTCAATCGCTTCTTCTTTTCTGCCGCGGGTGCTCGGATTGGCCTTGCTGATGGCCAGCGCGTCTGCGGCTGAACCAGCAGTCGCCCTGCTGACCACCGGCTCGATCAATGACGGCGGCTGGAGCCAATTAGCCAAACAGGGGCTCGACAAACTCACTGCGGCCGGCTCGCGCACCACCGTGGTGCAAAAAGTTTCAGCCGATCAGGCGGGCACCGAATTGCGCGACTGCGCCGCGGATGGCTTCGATCTGGTGATCGCCCACGGCTACGAATTCCTCAATCCGGCGGCTGAGGCCGCCAAGACCATCACCACCACCAAGTTTGCGGTCAGTGGCGCGGATGTCGAACGTCCGGGCATCGTCAGCATCGATTTCGATGTGTCCCAGGCGAGCTATCAGCTCGGAATCATTGCCGGCACCTTGACCAAATCCGGCAAGCTCGGCTTCATCGGTGGCGGCGCGTTTCCCTCAGTTAAAGCGTGCTATCGCGGATTCGTTGCAGGCGCCAAAAGCGTACGGGCGGACGTCACCGTGGCCGAGGCCTACACCAGTTGGGACCAGGTCGCGCAGAACAAATCGCAGACCGAGGCCTTTATCAGCCAAGGCATCGATCAGATCTATCCTGATGTCGATGCGGCGGCGCGTGGCGTCTACGAAGCGATCAAGGAGCACAACACCGCCAATCCTCAAAAATTGGTGTGGACCTATGGCTGCGTGGGCGACGCCAACGCCAATCCCGCCGCCGGGCAATGGACCCTGGCGAGCGCGATCATCCGTCTCGATGAAGCGTTCGCCCATGTCGCCAAGCAGGTCCGCGACAAAACATGGAAGCCCGGAATCGTCCGCGAAAACTTGGCCACCGGCACCTGCGTCGCGGTTTTGAATCCCGTGCTACTCAAAGGCCCAATCGATGCCGCGCTGCAAGCCAAGATTACCGCGGCAGGCGCCGCCCTGATTGCCGGCACGCTGACGATTCCCGACGAACGGCCAGCGCCGGCGGCTCCAGCGGCCAAGTGATCCGGTTCGCATCGATCACCAAGACTTTCAGCGGAGTGACCGCCCTGGCGGGCGTGTCGCTGACCGCGGCGACGGGCACCGTGCACGGCGTTCTGGGTGAAAACGGTGCCGGAAAATCGACTCTGATGCGCATCGCGTTCGGCCTCGAACGAGCTGACCACGGAGCGATCGAGATCGGCTCATCAGAAAATCGGACGTCGTCAGGCCCACGTTCACCGCGCGATGCCGCGCGTCTTGGCCTGGGCATGGTGCATCAGCATTTCACCTTGGTACCGACCGCGACGGTGACCGAGGCGTGCGTCCTGGGAGCCAGTCACGGGCTCGGTCTCGTCGATCACGCCGCGTGGCAGGCGCGCATTCGCGCGACTGCCGCGATGCTCCAGTGGCAGATCGATCCCGATGCCCGGATCAGCTCACTCGGGGTCGGCCAGCAGCAGCGGGTGGAGATCATCAAGGCGCTGCTCTCGGTTGGGTCAGTTCAGGGCACAGCATCTCCCTTTTCCGCTAGAGGTGTGTTGATCCTCGATGAGCCGACGGCGGTGCTGACTCCGCAGGAAGTCGATGAGCTGTTGCCCGCGGTGCGGCGTCTGGCCGCCGCCGGCACCACCGTGCTGTTCATCAGCCACAAGCTGCATGAGGTCGAACGGGTGTGCGATGCGGTGACGATCTTGCGGCGGGGGGCAGTGGTTCACAGCGGCCCGGTTGCTGGTCTTTCCACGCAGCGCATGGCCGAGCTGATGGTCGGCACCACCGTGAATCTGCCGTCACCCGCGCGCCAGCCTGTAACTGGTGCTCCGGCCCTGGTGATCACGAAGTTGTCCGAGAGAGCCAACGCGCCAGCACCGCGATTGACCGATGTTTCATTCACCGTGCACCAGAACGAAATCGTCGCCATCGCCGGCGTCGATGGGAATGGCCAGACGGCATTGGTGCGCTGCGTGCTCGGGTTAGACCGGGCTGATGCCGTGGTAACCCCTGGAATTCCCGCTGATCAACGGCTCGCGGGCGTCGAGCGCATCGGCCTGATCCCCGATGACCGCCAGCACGAGGCTTTGGTCATGGAATTGTCGATCGAGCGCAATTTGGTGCTCAAGGATCACCATCGCCCACCTTTTGCGCGCTACGGCTGGCTCGACTTCGCGGCGTGGCGGGCGCATGCGGTCGACCTGGTTCAGCGGTTCTCCATTCGTGGCGCCGGACCTGCGGCGACGGTTGCCTCGCTGTCGGGAGGGAATCAGCAAAAGGTCGTCATCGCCCGCGAACTGCATCGCCAGCCGAAACTGATCGTCGCGATCAATCCGACCCGCGGCCTCGATGTCGCGGCCAGCGCCGAGGTGTTGGAACGCCTGGTCAGCGCCCGGGATCACGGGGCGGCAGTGCTGCTGGTGCATCACGATCTCGACGAACTTTTATCCGTCGCCGATCGGGTGCTGGTGCTGTTCGGTGGTCGGATGACCGACAGTGGCTGGCCGGCGTGCGATCGCGCTCACATCGGTCGCCTCATGCTGGGTGTCGCATGATTTTGAAATGGGCCCCGATGTCTGAGGCGATAATCGCCGTCGGGGCGGCGACACTTGCCCTGGCGCTGGTGGTCGGCGGTCTGGCGATTGCCGGATTTTCGCCGTGGTCGGTGATCGCAGTCGGCTGGGCAGGGATCGCTGGCTCGCCGTTGCGCTTGGCGATCTGCGCCCAGGAAGCCATCCCGTTGCTGATGTGTGGTTTGGCAGCGACGCTCGCCCTGCGCAGTGGCGTGCTGAACATCGGTCTCGAAGGGCAATATCTGCTCGGTGCGGTCGCCGCCGTGGCGGTGCTGACGCTTGGGCCGGTGGGGAGTTGTCTGCCATGGTTGGCATTGATCGCCGGAGGTCTGGCGGGCGCCCTGTGGTGCGCGGTGGCGGTCGGCCTCGAACGTGGCCGAGGTGTGCCGTTGGTGTTGTCGACCATTCTGCTCAACGTGATTGCGATCCATGTCGTCGGCGTCTGCGTCCAAGGGCCGCTGCACGATCCCGCCACCGCCGCGCCGCAAAGTGCGATGGTGCCCGATGGCAGTCGCATGCCGCTGCTGTTTGCCGGGACGCCGTTGCATGTCGGATTCCTCGTGGCCGTCATGCTGGCGGTGGCCTTATGGCTGATGCAACGGCGCACCGCGCTCGGATTTGAGTTAGAGGTCATCGGCCTCAATCCACTCGCCGCCCGTTTTGCCGGCATTCCTGTGGGCCGCCGCGAACTCACCGCCGCGCTCGGCAGCGGCGCCCTGGCGGGCATCGCTGGCGCCATGCAGGTGGCTGGCGTGACCTGGTTCCTCTCCAGCGACGTGCGCAGTTACGGCTACGCCGGCATCGCCGTCGCGCTGCTGGGCCGATTGCATCCGCTGGGCGTGATTCCGGCGGCGTTTTTCTTCAGCGGTCTTGATCTGGGCGCGCGGCAGCTCGAACGGCGGCTCGATATTCCACATGATCTCGGCGATGTGACCAAGGGCTTGGCGTTGGCCGCGGTGCTCGTCGCCGGCGCGCTCAGCCGGCGATTGGGGTCATCGCGCCCAGGCACCCCATGATCAACGATCTGCTCATCGTGGTGGTTATCGCCCAGACGTTGACCGCGGCGACGCCGTTGCTGCTGGCAGGGTGCGGCGAGCTGGTCGCCGAACGTGGCGGAGTCCTCAACATCGGCATCGAAGGGCTGATGCTCACCGGCTGCATCGCCGCGTTTGCGGTCACCGCCATCACCGGCAACAGCTGGCTGGGATTGCTCGTCGCGATGGGCGCAGCGATGGTGCTTGGTGCTGGGTTCGCGCTGATGGCGATCACTGCGCGCGCCGACCAGATCGTCGCCGGCATGGCGCTCAACCTGGTCGCGGTCGGTGTCAGCGGCACCGTCTGGCGGGCGCTGCAAAGCCACGGCGTAACCGAGCTGCCAGCGTCAGCGGGATTTTCACGCGGCTGGTTCGGCTGGTCCGGCTGGTCATCTTTCAACGATCTGCCGGTGATCGGTCCGCTGTTTTTCGATCTCTATGGCCTGTCGATCGCGACTGCTGGATTGTTGCTGCTGACGTGGTGGGTGCTGCGTCGAACGCGGATCGGCATCGTCATCCAGGCGATCGGCGAGCTGCCCGACGCGGCGGCTGCCGCTGGCGAATCCGTACATCGCTGGCGGTGGGGCGTGGTGCTGTTCGCGGCGGCCTGCGCCGGTGCCGCGGGGGCCTTCCTTAGCATCATGCGCACGCATGCATTCGTCCCCGAGATGACCGGCGGCAAGGGCTTCGTGGTCTTGGCCCTGGTGATGTTCGGGCGCTGGCGGATTTCGTGGCTGATTGCCGGCTGCTTGCTGTTCGGCCTGGCCGACAGCGTCCAGCAGCAGCTGCAAAGCCTGCCCGGCAGTCGCGCCCTGCCGTACCAGTTTTTCCAGATGCTGCCGTATGTCGTCGCGCTGGTGGCATTGGCCGGCCTCAGCCGGTCGGCCCCCGGCCCGGCGGCTCTTGGCAAGCCGTGGCCGGTGAGCCGTTAGCGCTTCATCGCGAGCTGCGCCTGCGCCGCGCGTAGCCAGCGGGTGCCGATGTCATGTGGATCAGCGGCTCCTACCGCCTGCATCACGTGCATCGCCAACGCCAAAAAGCGCACGCTGGCGTCGGCCAGATGGGCAGCGTCGCGCAGGGTGCCAAAGGATTCCTGCGCGGCGTGCTGAAAGTCGGCGCGGTGGGCCGCGATCCATTCGGCCGGTTGTTCGATATCGCTCGAAATCGCGGGTGCGGTCAAACGATCGAACCACTGCGGCCCAATGGCAGCGACGCGCTGCGCGTGGTTCATCTGGATCATCGTCTGCCAGCGCGCGAGGACCTCTGCGCCGGTGGTTTTCGCGAGACCGGAATCGAACAACACGACGAAGGCGCCTTCGGCCAGATCCTTGGCCATGTCCACATAGGCATCTTGCGCCGTTTCACCGGGTCCGACGCCTTGTTGCGCAAGGTAATCAGCGACGGCCAGGCGCGGCAAGGTCGTCACGTTGGGGCATCCGGTGAGGCACGGAAACGTCACACCTTCGTAAACATATCGCTGATCTTTACCGCGTTTTTCCCGGCCAAGCGGATACAATCGACAGGCCAATGGCCGCTGCGGATGGGCGAGGCAGCCCTGGTCGGCCCCGTACTGGCTGCACGCCGCGCCGAGCTTTCCGGGTGGTCCGGTGAAACGCAGGCGGATCCCGTGGTCGACGTGTGCGGCGCGGAATGCCGGCGCGGACAGGTTGCGACCAGCAGCGAGCCGAGCCAATTCCCATGGATTCAACCACACGATTTTGCCGTGGCAGCAGGTCCCTTCACGGGTGCAGGTCAACGGCAGCAGATCGGTCGGCGCCAGGGTGGTCGTCGCGGTTGAAGGGATTGCAGGAGTCATGGAGCAGTTTTTTCAGCCGTCTTCTCAGCAGCCAAGGAATAAAGCACGGTGAGTGGTGGTTGGCGACTCGCAACGGTGATGCTACGGTCGCGGCGATGCAGATTCTCGAAGCCGATGCGGTGTTGCCGCTGACCTGCACGCGCGATGGCATCTGCTGTCATGGACATGTGATCTGGGTCAATCCGTGGGAGGTCGCGACCCTCGCCGACGGTTTGCAGCTGAGCGTCGCGACGGTGCGCGAGCGCTATCTCGACTGCCGGGGCACCCGGCTCGCCTTCGATGGTCCGCCCGATCGTCGGGGCAAGCCGGGGTGTCGGGTCTACGCCAGCGGTGTCGGCTGCACGGCGCACGCGCATCGTCCGCTGACGTGTCGGCTCTACCCGCTCGGCCGTTCGCGCGTCGACGGTGCGGTGAGGTATTACCATCCCGGCGAAGATCTGCCGTGCATCGAGCTGTGTCCGACGGTGACCGACTTGCCGACGATGACGGTTGGCGACTACCTCAACGGCCAGGACATCGTGCGCAGTGAGCAGGCGCATGATGCCTATGCCCGGGTGATCTATGGCTTGGTGGCGGTCGCGCGGCGGGTGATCGAGCTTGGCGGGGCCGAAGTCGACGCCGGACGGGCTGGCGATTTCCTCACGCGCAGCGCGGCTTTGAGTCCGGCCGAGCGGGCGGCGACGTTGCCTGATACGTGGATGGAGCTGGCCACCGCGCCGGCGGGCCTGGACATCCGCGATCCGGTGCAATTCGCCCAGGCCCATGGCGCGCTGCTGACCTCGGCGGTGCAACGGGCGGTCGCAGCGGTCGATGGCCCGCTGAATGAGGCCGTGGTGCTGTATCTCGCTTTGGCAGTCCACTTGGCGCCGACCGTCGGCGCCGACCTGGCGGTCATGCGGCAGATCATCGTCGGCGCTGACCTGACCTCCTGATTGTGATCTCTGGCCATGTCGCAAGCCCTACGATTGCCAGACGTTGCGATGGCGCGTAGGGGGGGGTAAGCTCACCCTCTAGCCATGCCCGGACCACACGAGTCGTCAGCAGCACCAGTGGTGATTGCAGATCGCTACCAGCTCCAGATGGAGATCGGTAAGGGGACGACTGGCAAGGTGTGGCAGGCCATGGATCTGCATCTCGACCGGCCGGTGGCGATCAAGATCCTCGACAAGCGTTTCGTCGATGACGCCCAGATGGTCGCCCGTTTTGATCATGAGATCGGCTACACCGCCAAGTTGCAGCATCCGGGTATCGTGAATGTTTTTGAGTCGGCGATCAGCCCGGATGGCTGCCCGTGCTATGTAATGACGTTGGCGCGCGGCAAAACCCTCGACCAGCATCTTGATGGTCTGCGTGCGCATTCCGATCATTGGCGCGAGATGTCGTTGATCGAGCGCCTGACGCTGTTCCTCAAAATTCTTGAAGTCATGGGCTATGCCCACAGCCAAGGCATTGTTCATCGCGATCTCAAGCCGGCCAACATGGTCATCGGAACCTACGGCGAAGTGTGGATCCTGGATTGGGGTCTGGCACGTAATGTCCGTGACGAACCACTGCCCGTCAGCTCGCGGAAAAACGACGACGACGAAGGCATCGAGGTCGCGGATGATGAAACCTTCGCTGCCGATGATGTGCAGGGGGCAGGGGCCCACAGCGGAGCGGTGACCGCGCTTGAGCTCTCTGATTCCACCGCCGATACCGCTGCCGATACCGCTATCGAGGCCGCGACCGTGATCATGGCTGGCGGCAAGGCTGACATCCTGGCGGCGATTCGCGCTCAGGGCGAAACGCAGCGCAGCACCAGGGAATTGGCGCCGATCACGGTGATCGGTACCGGCCTCACCCATGACCCGGGGAGCGACAGCCGCGATCCAGACGGCCTAGCCCCGACGGCTGATGTCCGGTCGCCGTCGGGCCGATTGTCGACCGCGGCTTCTGACCGGCTGCCGACGACCGATCGGGCGACCGCTGGCCCATTGACGGATTCCGGAATCCGTGCGCCGACGACCGACATCACGACTCGTCGGCTGCGCGAAAATGCTGCCGACACCCGGCATACCGGCGTGATCAATCGCGTCGGAGGCACCGGGGGACATGAGCATCACGTGCAGTCGACCTCCGAGCGGCTGCGCAAGCAGTCCGGGCGATTCACCACGCCGCGTCCACAACGCAGCGATCGCCTGCGGGCGGTCGAGGCGCGGGCGTACAGCCAGCGGATCGCGCGCTCGACCCAGCACGGCCAGGTGCTTGGTTCTCCCGCTTACATGTCGCCGGAGCAGGCGCAGGGACACGCGTCAGATGCCGATCAGCGCACTGACATCTATTCACTCGGCGCGATCCTGGTCGAACTGTTGTCGCTGCACACGCCGGTCGAAGCCGTGCCCGAAGACACGTTGCGATCGCTGCTCGGGCGGGTCCGTGATGGCAAGCGCAAGCGCCTGATCGACCATTGGGCCGAAGCGCCAAAGGCGCTGTCCGTGATCAGCGAATGGGCGCTGGCCTTTCAATCGCAAGACCGTTATCCGTCGTGCGAGATCTTCGCCCAAGAGCTGCGCACCTTGCTCTCGCAATTGTCGGCGTCCTATTCCGAGCTCGAACGTCAGCGCTTGGCCAAGGAGCGCGAGGCCGCGTGGTTACCGGTCGGCATGTGGGACTTCGGCGCCAGCCGCGATCAGGGGCCGTTCATCCAATCGATGGCGTTCAACGCCGAGCAGGTCGGCCAGGTCCATCATCCCGAACTCGGCGGCCTGCTGCTTGGTGGCTATGGCGTGCAGTGCTATCCGCTGTCGGTGCGTCCGGGCGAAGATGTGCGCGTGACCATGCAGCTCGATCTGCTGCGTGGCGGCGAGCTGTGGATCTGTCTGCGCGGGGCACCGCCAGCGCCGTGTTATCAGATCCGCATCGGGGCCTATGGCGGTCGTTGGCTGACCGTCTGCCGGGCTGATGCGGGCGACCTGCAAACCCCGGTGCTGCTGACCATGCGGCCGTTGCGCTCGGGCGTGGCGACGACCCATCAGTTGCAGGATCGCCTCAGTCTGCGTTTATCAGTCGAAGCCGTCGGGTCGCGTCTCGCCCTCAGCATCGACAATCACGATCCCCTCGAAGTCCACGATGTCAGTCCGTTGGCGGTCGACGCCGATCCGACCAAAACCCAGCTCGCCCTGGTCACTTCCGGCAGCCAGGCCCTGATCCGGACCTTGATGGTGCAACGCCGCCGCAGCCCGTTGATGGTGCCGATCCTGACCGTCGGCAACGAATTGCTGCGCCAAGGCCTGCACGACAAAGCGATCGGTTTTTACCGCGCATTTCTCGAAAATCACGGCGAGGCCGCAGACAGTGTCGAAGGCCGCTTCATGCTCTGCATGGCGTTGGTCACGTGCAGCCGCAATGCCGAAGCCGAGACCGAGATCCGCCAATTCCTCAGCGATCATCTCGATCATCGCCTGGCCCAGGACGCGATCTTCCAGCTCGCCCGTCTGCGCTTGCGTAATCCGCAAGGCGGCATCCGCAAAGCGGTTCAGGAAATCCTGTCCTATCAGGAATCTGGCGACGTCGTGCGCACGCGGTTCTGCCTGTGGATGATTCCCCATCTGATGAATGGCGTATCGCAAGGCGGGCTGACCGACGATCTCGAATTCGATCTGCGGCTGATCAAAAGCATGCTCAAGGGCTCGGTCGAAGAGACCACGATCCTGTCGACGCTCAGTCAGGTCATCGGCAGTTCCTTGCGTCTATTCCTCAATCAGGTGGTTGATCGCAATGACGCGGGCACTCTTTCGGATCAGCGTGACCGCATCCGCCGGGTGACGCTGCTGGGCTTCAAGTTGTCATTCCGTGAACAACGTCTGTTGTCTGATTACACCGAACTTGCGCGTCATCTGGTGAAGGTCGACGATCCTGCTGAGACCGTTTTGTGCATCGGTCGGGGTGAGGATAATCCCAGTGCCTTGTGCGATTACGTGCGCGGTTCACTGGCCCTCGCCCACCTGGGCTGCGGTCAGCAACTGCTGGCGGTTCTCGGTGATACCGATGCCGAGGACATGACCTCGATCGAACATCTCCTGCGCGCCTGCCTGTGCCGCAGGTATGGTCGCGACGCTGAGGCTCACGAAGAACTTGAATGGTGCTTCCGCCTGACCGACGTGCTCGAAACCGAACGCACCAGCCTGGTGATCCTGTTCTGCGCCAGACTCGGCTGTTTCGGCTTGGGCTATCTTCCGTGGGAATTGGTGGAGGACGGGCTGCGCACGATCATCGGCAATCCGATCGCCATGCCGTTGATCGCGGTCAGCGCATTTTTGGCCGAAAGCCTCGGCAATGGTGACGTCGCCGATCGGATGTACCGCCTGCTGCAAGTTCCAGGCACCGGCCTGTGCCTGATCGGCGATCAGGGTCTTGAGCGTCTTGCGCAGAAAAAGTGATCGTTTTTTCGTCCTTCACCATCTCGTCAGATGCCTAACGTTTATTTATGACCCGATCTGTGAAAAAAAAACCAGACCCCGCGACAGCGATCAACGCGGGCCGCACGGCCCTGCCGCAAGCAACCTTGGGCACCCGGCGGGCGACGCCGTTTAGCTATACGCCCAGCCTCTTGGAATCAGTCGCCATCGAGCCCCGCGCCCATGGCGATGAACCAATGTGGGTGACCAACAATTGCCTTCGCTTCACCAGTCTCTGCCCAGTCACTGGTCAACCAGATTGGGCCGAGCTGTGCATCAGTTATGTCCCGGACCAATTGCTGGTCGAAAGCAAAAGCCTCAAGGAATATCTCGGATCATTTCGTAACCACGGTGACTTTCACGAAGACTGTGTGCGCATCATCGGTAACGACCTGTCGGCATTGCTGAAACCACTCTATCTCGAAGTCATGGGTCTCTTCGATTCGCGCGGCTCGATCGCGATCTGGCCCTACATGCAATACGCCCGGCCGAAACACCGCTGGGCGGGCGCTTTGCGCGATCAGCGCTTTGCAGCCTATCGCCCAGGTGGCTATGGCCCCCAAGGGTACGGTCGGTTCGTTTAATTTTTTTAAACGTGGCATGGGCGGCTC